>CAYOLM010000013.1:0-17254 GCA_964404785.1 uncultured Mizugakiibacter sp. | reverse complement strand
AATCATTACCGTTTTACACCGGATACTACCGACTACCGTGTTCGGCTTATGAGCGACGAGCTGCCAGACTGCTCCACCCCGCACCGGAGTCGAGCATTGTAGGTAACACTCTACAAACTTGCAACTACTTATGGACGAAATCTCTTCACTTCAGTCACTTGTCGACGGGTCGCGTGATTGCGCACCCCCAAAACCACCGAACCTACGCCGGCTCCTGCCACGACCATACAGGCCGAATCAACCCTCGGTGCCCATCTGGCGCCCATATCGTGCCCATCTGGTGCCCACACCAGGAATGCAGCCCCCTTGAGTGGGACCGTCGGGCACACCACCCTATTGAATGCCCAATACGCCCCGCTTACTGGGAACTCATCCCATACGTCTACTTACGCCCAGTGGAATTCTTGGCGTTGACCGCAATGAACTCTGCCAGGTCCTCAAGCCGACAACCGAAGTACGCGCACAGCGAATCGAGCGTATCGGTACGCACGACGGCTCCAGGCTTGAGCATTCGCGAGAGCGTGATCCGACCTATGCCGGTTGCTTCGGCAACTTCCAGCAACGTGATTCGCCGATCCTCTTGGAATTCCTTTTCAGCCATCTGCTCTTTGAGCTTGAACCTGATCACGTCTGCTGAACCCCTTGTGAATCTAAAACGATTCACATGACTTCTATATTGTGTGTTTGCTCTTTGCGTGGCATTACTTACATGAACTGTATATGATTCATGTGAATCGTATACGGCACCAATGAATGCTATATGAACTAAACCTAGCTTACCACCGAACAGCTTTCGGATCGCATCAAGTATGACGTCCGCACGATTCGAGAACGCCTAAAGGATTCGGCACTGCTCGAACATCGGCACTACTTCAGGCCCTTCGGCGGTCGGAAGATCCTGTACATCAGGGAGACCATCGAGCAAGACATGCTCAAGCAAAGTGGCACATCCTCCGCTATCGGCATCCCCATGGCCAATGGAGGCGTCTGCCATGGGTAACATTCGACAGCACAACGGCAGGCTGTTCTTCGACTTCCGCATTCGTGGCATCCGGTGCCGTGAACAGACAACCCTCGACGACACCCCAGCTAACCGCAAGCGGATGCAAAAGGTGCTCAACTGCATTGAGCGGGCCATCGTGGCCGGTACTTTCCGATACGCTGATTTCTTCCCGGGCAGCAAGCTCGCAAAGAAGTTCACCGGCCATACTTCACAAGTGACGGCCCCCTGCAGTAATTCCGCGCCCAATGCCGGTACGCCGCCCTCCCGTGAGTTCGTCGAAGACTGGTTCGCCGAGTCCCTACCCGCTTGGCGCCGGTCTCATGCTGCCACAGTCCGCTCGACCCTCGACCGACACGTAGTGCGATTCTTTGGCGACATGGCCGTAGGCGACATCAAGAAAGCCGATATCCTGCGCTTCCGGGCTCTGGTCAGCCAACAGAAGGGTCGCGGCGACAACACCACGACGAGCGCCAAAACCATCAATCGGATTGTGCAGATTCTGAGCCAGATCCAGGCCGAAACCGCCGAACGTTACGACTTCATCAACCCCGCCGAACGCATCAAACGACTGAAACAACGCCACATCGATATCCACCCGCTCTCGTTGGCCGAGACTCGCCAGCGGAACGTGTCAACCTCATATAGACAGTTACTTTTTAGATAATATCGATTTGCCTTTATCGCTCACGTACCCGGCTGCGGATCGTTCGCATCGTCCACATACACTGCACGACACCTTGAACCCTACGCAGGAAATTGTGACCATGGAGATTCGCCGCACACTGCGGTTGCCGCTGGATGACCTGCTGGTGGTGGTGCGTGAGTTTCTCAACCCCAAGGCCTCCCGTTCCGGTCTGGCGCGTTGCCTGAAACGCCATGGTCTGAACCGACGTCCGGTCGAGGACAAGGATGCGCCGATCGTCCGCAAGACGTTCAAGGACTATGCCCCGGGCTTTGTCCACATGGACATCAAGTATCTGCCCCAGATGCAAGACGAAACGGCTCGCCAGTGGGGGCATCGTTTCGTGCAGTGGTACAACGGTGAGCATCGTCACAGCGCTATCCGCTACGTCACGCCGAACCAACGCCATGAGGGTTTGGATACCGCGTTGCTGCGCGCACGGAAAGTCGTCTATGAAGAGGCAAAAAGGCGAAATCCAGCACGCTGGTCAGGTGATACGAGAAACTGGGAACCCGTCTCCGATGTATGGCTGAACCCACCCAAAGAATCGCAGACTCAACCGTCATGTGAAGCTGAGACAGCATGAATGTATGACCGGACATCTTTGTTGACAAACACCGGCCATGGAGTCTGTACTCATAGTACATCACCGGGTAATGCGTAGATGGCGGGTAAATTACGGCCCTGTTCCCGGAAATCCATGCCGTAACCGAATACATAACGATCCGGTACCTCCAAACCGATACTGTCAGCCTGCAGGCCCGGTACACAGCGTCCGTGGCGCTTGATGCAGAGCACGGCAATCAGTACCTTTCGGGCGCCATGCGTCAGACACCACTCACGGATGGCCACCAGAGTATGGCCTTCATCGAGAATATCATCGGCAAGAATGATCGTCCTCCCTTGCAAAGCAATCTGCGGTGATTGCCGCCATTGCAGCTCACCGCCCGTAGTGTTGCCCAGGTATCGGGTGGCATGCACATAATCAAACTCCAATGGGCTGCGTACTGCCAAGGCCAAGGCTCCGGCAAACACCACAGCCCCTTGCATGACGCTGATAAACACCGCCTGCTCACCATCCAGCAACCGGTCAAGTTCGGTCCCCATACGGCTGATGGCGACTTCTATCTGGGTGCGTCCATAGAGTTTTTCGGCCTGCCGCAATGCCTGGTGCAGATTCTCCGGCAGTTTCATTCCGATTCCTTGTACTGATCCAACTCACCCAGTTTTTCGACAAACCTCATATATTGGGGATTGTCCACGAGTTCCTCCCAAGTCGAAGCCACCCCACCCTGCAACTCATTCACCCAGTCACGGGTACCGTCGATCCGGCCCCGGAGCGACTGCAACGCCTCGTCGACCAATGCCGGGGTGCACACCAGTACCAAATTACACCCGGCTTGCTCATGCTGCTGTACGCGTGCTGCCACGCCACCCGCTTGTGCGGCGGCGTTCATGCCAACATCATCGCTGATGACCGCACCGGTGAACCCCAACTCGCCGCGTAAAACCTCACCGATCCAGCGGCAAGAATAGCCCGCTGGCAGTGGATCGAAGGCCGGATAGGTCACATGAGCCATCATGACCGCTTCGGCCCCCGCGGCAAGTGCGGCCCGGAAGGGTTCGAGATCCTCTTTGAATAGCGCCTCGACAGGCCGTGGATCGCAGGCTTTTTCAATATGGGTGTCTTCCAGCACGGAGCCATGCCCAGGGAAATGCTTCACCGTCACGGCCATGCCGGCCATACGCATACCGCGCACATAGGCTTGGCCCAGATCCGCCACGATGTCCGGATCCGAGTGCAAGGCGCGCGTACCGATCGCCCGGTTGCCACGAGCTAGATCCAGGACCGGTGCAAAAGAAATATCGACATCCGCAGCCCGCAACTCGCTGGCCATGACCCAAGCGTGTTCTTCGGTACGTTGCCGGGCCCATGCCGGATCCTGGTGCCATAAGCGACCCAGTACGGACAGCGCCGGCAAGGCCGTGAAACCCTTGCGAAATCTCTGTACTACCCCACCCTCCTGATCGACACTCACCAACAATGGCCGGTCCCGGCAGGAGCGGATCGCAGTAATCAACTTGCGGAGCTGTTCACGATCAAGGTAGTTGCGCGCAAATAGAATGACTCCAGCGACTTCCGGCGCAGCAAGCCAAGCGCGTTCCGGCTTGCTTAATTCGGTGCCCTGGATACCCACAATCAACATCCGCGAGCTCCTGCGCGTTCGGCTTCACTCCAACGACAGTAGGGATAGTCGATCAACTGCACATTGTAATAACGCGGGCAATCACTGACTTCCAGTCCTAACCAATCCGGCCGGGGAAAGGCCGCCTCGGCATCGGACAATTCAATTTCTGCCACCACCAAACCGGAATTTTCACCAAGAAACTCATCAACCTCAAAACAAAAGCCAGCTACCCGAACCCGATGGCGACGTTTTTCCAACAGCCCTGAACATAGCTCCTGCAGCATACTGGTGGCATCACTCATCGGTATCCGGTAGCCATATTCGGCACGTTCGATACCCAGACGAACCGCCTTGATATTCAACTCGGCAGCACCATTCTCGATACGCACCCGTACCGATGCTTTAGCTAAACCCTGAGTTAAGGCACTTGCCGCAACAAAATAACCTTGCTGAATGTGCGAGACAGAATGCACCTGATCTCGCCAAGTCTTGTTGTGGAGCAGGAACTTGCGTTCGATCTCTATACCCATGGGCGCCTCTATAGGTCTACTGTACGGCTCGATTGTGGCGTTGCGTCCTTGCTTACTCCGGGGCATGTTGCATTCAAGCCGCTCGTTGCGGTTTTTTGAGCTACCCCAATAACTAGCTTAGTCCCGCGTAAACAGAGCCATCGACTCGACATGCGAGGTATGCGGAAACATATCCATCACTCCCGCAGCTTGCAGGTAAAACCCGTGCCGGTGAACCAGAGTTCCCGCATCTCTGGCCAATGATGCTGGATGGCAAGATATATAGAGTACCTTGTGGGTAGCAGCTCCAGGAAGGTAATCAAGGAGTTCGGCAGCTCCCGCACGGGGCGGATCCAGCACGATGGCATCCCATGGCTGCTGTGCCCAAAGGCTAGCCCGCTGATCCTTGAACAAATCAGCGCTGTGAAAGCACGTGTTCTCGATGCCGTTGTCATGAGCGTTATCGATAGCTCGCTGTACCAACCCAGTCTCCCCTTCAATTCCGGTTACCTCAGCGGCATGCCGGGCCATCGGCAAAGTAAAATTGCCGATGCCTGAGAAAAGATCCAGGATTCGATGCTTGGGCGACGGCTCAAGCAAGGCCAGAGCCTGAGCCACCATGCATCGGTTCATCCCAGCATGGATCTGAATGAAATCAAGGGGCTGAAATGTAATCGACAAATCGTCCTGGAGCCGATAAGCCAAACGCACATTGTCTTGCTCACGCATGGGATGGGCACTATCCGGCCCTTGTGCTTGTAACCAGATCGACAGGCCGTGCGCATCCCCGAAAGCAGCCAGACTTGCACAATCGGCAGCACTTGGCAGCTCGGTATGGCGGATGACCAATACCAGGGCCTCGTCACCTGCGGCAAATTCGATCTGTGGGATACGGGCACGGATAGATAAACGACCTATTTGCTCAGCCAGCTCTCGTACACACGAACCGAGTCTAGGATGCAGCACGTCGCATGATTGCAGATCTGCCACATGACGCGGATTGGTCTCGCGAAACCCCACCAGTACGCGGCCTTTTTTTTCAACCCAACGAACTGATAATCTACCCTTGCGTCGATATCCCCACAGCTTGTCTTGCAATGCCGGCAACCATCTTTCCGGAACAACTTTACCAATCCGCTCCAAATTATCCGCCAGCACATTCTGCTTGGCCGCAATCTGCGCGGTTGCAGAAAGATGCTGCAGAGTGCAGCCACTGCAGTGCAAGAAATGCGGACAACGGGGTACCACCCGTTGCGGAGAATGGCTTAATAGTTCCAGCAACACCCCTTCGTCATAGCGGCGCCTGCGCCGCACGATGCGTAAACGGACACGTTCTCCAGGCAGTACGTCGGGCACAAAAACGGTTTTGCCATCAATATGCGTAATACCCCGTCCGTCATGGCTCAGTGCGGTGATATCAGCCTGGATTTCGTTCATGCATACAACCCGGCGGGGACTACCAAGCCCTGACTGATGAGTTGGTGATGACCATGCCGGTTAGCGCTTACGTTGCCATGCTCCATTGCTGTTGCGATAAAACCAACCCGAGCGGGCCTGCTCGATCCAGTTGCGCGCAAAGATGGCACGAATCTTCGGTTCCCACTCCGGGTGATCGTTGCCTTGGGCGATCGCCGCATACAATTCGGCCCGATCACGATTGGCATCGGCAATGATCTGGCTGACCCCGGCCCGGTTGGCGAGCGGTACGGCAGACAGATCATGGATCGCTACATCGCCATTTGCCGTGAACCCGATAGCCCCGATCTGCAATAAGGGTTTGAGATTCTGTTTGGCCCGTATTTTCATTCTGCTCAGAATCGCGTGAACTGTCGGAGTGTTGACATTTAGATTGAGTTCGGCAGCTTGCGCAGCCGGGAGCAGTAGATCCAGTAAGCTGGTATGGCTCCAGGTGGAACCATGCTTGCTTGTGGATGCTCCGGAAGGAGGTATCTGCTGCGGAGCTTTTGTTGCCGGTTTGCTCGCGGGTGGCGGGGTACCCAGTACTTCACTGACGATCTGTTTGGCGGCACGATTCGCGGCCGCCGCAGGAAAATAAACATTGATCGTGACGCAACCCGCCAGGATGCCCAAGGTGGTGAACAGCAAGATTGAAGTCAGCTTTCGCATACGATTCTCCAGTGCACGTCAACGAATGATGGGTGACTGTCCGCTGGTCGCCGCGCGCAAGCGGCGTACCAGAGTCGGCCAATCAACACGTTTTTGATGGCCCACGATATGGATGTACGGTAACCCACTCCCCTGCACGATAGTGTACCCGCCGCCGTCGACAGGGCTAATGCCGCCCATCGTACAGACCGAACCGACCAGTTTGCAGGATATGCCAATACGCTGGTAGGAAAAGCTGCTGAACAATTTCAGTATGCTGGCCTGTAAACCACCCGCCAAGCTGCCACCACCGATTTTGGTTAGGTTCTTGACAGCACGCTGACTGATGCGTCCACCGCCTACGGTATACAGTTCAGCATTAAACGCCAAGGGTTTCCAGGCTACCAGGCGCAAGCCCTTGACCGTACCATCCAGTCGACCACGAATCTCCCCGAAATCGAATACACTGGTCATTGGACCCAAACGTATATCCCGTAAAGTCAGATCGGCACCCAGTTCAGGCGTATCACCGAATGGATGGGCGAGCTGCAGGTGGGTGACGTCGACAAAGCCACCGAACAGCTTGGCAGCAAGCCCCCCATTGAGGATGATCTGGTCACCACGCCAAAGCAGCTCAGGTACGGCCCCGCCCAATTTACCCCGAAAAGCCGGCCAACCCAAAGCCCCAGCCAGCGTTGCCAAATCGATATCCCGGAAGTTCAGGGAAACTTCCAAGTGAGTGCCCTTACCGGCATCAGGCCGCCATTGCAAACGCGAGATGCCAAAGCGGCCACCTAATAAGGGAATTGAAGCGGGATGTTTCAAGATTAGCCATCCGGAACGGCTTGCCAGTTGCAATTTCGAAGCCCCCAGGGGTAACCGGTACACACTTGCCGCCTTCCAACTAAGAGTTGTGGGCTGTGTGCTGAGGCGCTTCGTCCAACGCAAGCCACCATTCAGACCCGCTACTGCAAAGCGGTTACGCGCATCGGCCAGATCGATATTTTTCAGCTCCACCGCAAAATCCTGTAAGCGGCCTGCCGACCAACGTAGATGACCTGAGACGAGGCCTGCAGCCTGAAGCCCACTCAGACCGAACTGTGCCAACCAGCCCGAAGCATAGCGCTGCAGTACCACCCCCAGATTGGCCTCCATGCGTTGCACTCGCAAGCTACGCAATTGTTGCTGGTCATTCAGTACCAAGCTGCCCTGTACAACAAAGGCGCCACTATCCTGATACTCGAAATGAGCCAGGTGCAGCCGCCCTCCTGGATATCGCGTGCCCTGGAGACGCACTATGGTATCGGTAGTCGGTAGTTTGGCGTAAAAGCTCCCGGCCAGGAGCTGGCCACCATGCAAGCTACCTTCAAAGTTAAAGTGAGTCGCAGCCGCATCTCGAACAATCCGGAAATCGCCTACCAGGGACAGCTTCTCACTCGCCACCTTGCCAGCCGCAGCATTCAGGGTCAGAGCCCGTAATCTGGCCCGTCCAGACAAGCGCAAACGCTGGGCATCGCTATCCATGGCCACCATTGCCGACACCGTACCCGCAGTGACCTTGGGTTGTGCAAGTGCCGAGGCCAGTACTCCTTGCAGCCAACTTACCGGAACCGCTTGTAGACGCCACGATACGTGCAATGGCCTATCCAAGGGCAGCGTCGCTACAATCTTCGTATGCTTGCGGGTGATCGTTATCTCGGCACTGTCGGCATCGATACGACATGCTAATCGGGTCAAAGTAGCAAAGGCTTTTCCCGGTGCACCTTGAACCCGCATTGGCGCATTAAATATCCAGCGTCCGGCTCGATCACGGCTCAGCAGACCATCAACCTGGATACGTACCCGGTGCCAACCCAATACAGGAATACTGAGTTCGGCAATGTGTAGTCGCACCCGCAGTGCTGCCGTCGATCCAGCTACCTGCGCCAGCCGCAGCTGTAGCCCGGACAGTTTTAGACCCAAACCATCGACCTGACGGATATTGATCTGGACCGCAGCCCAACCTGAACCTGCCCATAAGGCCATGATCAGAAACCACCAACATTTTCTACCCGGGCTTGCAATTCGTTTCATATACACCGATTCTGCCTAGGTAAATAGGAAAGGGACATGAACGGACACTCCATACCATCTCGCCCACGTATTCTAGTCGCGGAAGACGATCCACTCAGCGGCGATGTCCTGCAGGAAATGTTGCAGCAAATCGGTTGTGAGGTGGCTCTGTTTCACGATGGTTTAAGTGCCTTGCAGCAGGCTCGTGAGAACACCTTTGACCTGCTGCTTCTGGATGAGCACATGCCCGGCTTGTCTGGCCCCGAAGTGTTACGCCACTTGCATACTACAAGCAGTCCCGAATCAGCCGTCAGCCCCGCTCTGGCCAGCAGTGCCAATCTGGATACACAACGCTACAACAAGCTACTGGCAGCAGGATTTATCGACGTTCTGGTCAAGCCGTGTGCCATCGGACACCTGAAAGATTTGCTCGAATCATGTGGTATTGGCCTCGACCCCTTGGATGATGCCGCGGCAATACAAGTAGCCGGATCAGCACATAGCCGGGATGCCCTACGCCGCTTGCTGCTACGCGAACTGGAGGAACTGGCCGATGGGCTTGAAAGCAGTTTTCATGAACAACCATCCCAACTACGCGAACGACTGCATCGTCTGCGTTCGGCAGCAGGATTCTGTGGTACCCCGTCGCTTGCACAAGCGGCATGCAAACTGCGCGACGCTATGGATCATGATGCCCGCGCCGGGTGGCAAGCTTTGCAGCGCTTTCGTACCGCCATGAATATCACCCGCCGGGCTTTACAGACCTCCTTGTCACTCCCCGGCGATGACTGAAAAACCGCCAGGATGCCAAATCATGGTCGCCAAGATGTTCGGCAATCAAATGGCGCATCAGCCGTTTGAGCACTCGCAGATCCTCAGCCCCGGGTTCCCTATCGGTCGCCAATGCCAACAAGGCCGAACCTGGGATCCAGCCTGTTTGGGGGCGCACCACCGGGCCCAACTCCGGAGCATAATCATAGCGTTGTAAAGGTTGAATCGGGCAGCCGCTCGCAGGTTCGATATCCAGCACGGGAGCGTAACCAAGAGCTTGCAGTAAATCACGTTCGAACCTTCGCAACGACCAAGCCATTCCGGTATGTGTAGCCAAACGCACCAGCGTATCGGCATAGGCGGCAAATAAGGCGACATGGGCATCCAAACGTACCGTCAAGCGCACCACCAATTCATTGAGGTACAAGCCGGAGAATAACCCGGTACCCATCAATTCATGTCGTAGCCCGGCTTCGGCTTCCCGCAGAGTGCCCATCTCGCCACGCAGCTGAAAGCTCAGATTCACGGGTTGAAATGCTTCCAGCGTGGCCCGCTGAATACGTGCTTTCCTGCCACGCACACCGCGTGCTACCAGACCCACCCGACCCAGCTCGGGGGTCAGGCATTCAAGTAACAAGGAGGTCTCACGCCATGGTCTGACATGGAGTACATAGCCGGGCTGTTGCCAGATTTGCACGCTAGGGAACCTCTAAGAATCTACTACGCAAACCGATTGCGGTAGTGGCTGCGGATGCGTACCTCGCCGATCTACTTGATAGGTCTCGTTGCTCACTCTGTGACTCCTTACCCTCGGCCCATTCGAGACGGTCTACAGAGCTTCTCGGTACTTAATCACTGTAGCCGAGGCGGCGTAGATCGTTCTCATTATCCGACCACCCCGCCCGAACCTTGACCCAAAGCTGCAGATGGACCCCCCGATTGAAGAGCCGCTGCATAGCCTGCCGCGCCGAGCTGCCAACTATTTTGAGCATCGCACCTCCAGCGCCAATGACAATAGCTTTCTGGCCCTCGCGCTCGACCCAAATCACCGCATGGATTCCCGCTCTGCCATCAGCACGTTCAGTGAACGCCTCAATCTCAACCGTAGTCGCATAAGGCAGCTCTTCCTCAAGATGCAACATGAGTTGTTCACGAACCATCTCAGCCGCCAGGAAGCGTTCGCTCCGATCAGTCAGTTCATCGTTTTCATAAAGCGCCTCACGTTCCGGGAGATGTTCGATGATGGCCTGTTGTAGTGCTTCCAGACCCTGCCTCCGGCGGGCCGAAACCAATAACACCGAAACGTAATGACGATCCTTGCTGGTCTCGGCAAGAAACGGTAACAGCGCCGACTTGTTGCGGATGCAGTCAATTTTGTTGACCGCCAGCAACCTTGTCACACCCTGGGCTTCCATGGCTGCATAGACGGCACTGTCCTCATCAGTCCATTTGCCAGCTTCTACCACCTGGATAGCAACATCCACGCCAGTGAGTGCCGCATGCACGCAACGATTCAGGGCACGATTGAGCGCCTTGCGAGCACCTCGATGTAATCCCGGGGTGTCAACAAACAGGATTTGTGCAGCTGGCTGGTCGAGAATGCCGAGAATCTGATGACGGGTTGTTTGTGGCTTGGGACTGACAATGCTCAGATGAGTTCTTAGCATGGCATTGAGTAACGATGATTTGCCTACGTTTGGCCGGCCCAGCAGGGCGACATAGCCACAATGGAAACCACCACCAGACTTCATGTCAGACTTCCCGGCTTTTTCAGAGTTTGCAAGGCCTTGGCAGCAGCGTGCTGTTCGGCAGCCCGGCGGCTACCTGCATCCGCGATAAATTCCAACACTTCAGGAACCTTAAGTCGGCAATAAACGGTGAAGGTCGGCTCATGCTCGGGGCCACTGCTGTTGGCCAGTTTATAGTCCGGCAAAGGCATGCCACGATGCTGTAACCACTCCTGCAATTCTGTCTTAGCATCCTTGCCAGAGCGGGTCAGGGCCGCCAGACGTGGCTCTATATGATGGCCGATGACCGCACGAACCGCATCGAAGCCGGCATCGAGGTATACCGCACCCAATAAGGCTTCGAAAGTGTCGGCTAGGATCGAATCACGCCGCTGGCCGCCACTTTTCATTTCTCCTGGACCCAACCGCAACTGTTCGCCCAGATGGATGCCCCGGGCGATCTCGGCCAGAGCCCGGCCGTTAACCAGGGCGGCTCGCATCCGCGTCAGTTCACCTTCACTAGCGTGTGCATAACGACCAAACAACAACTCCGCGACACAACAGTTCAGAAGTGCGTCACCGAGATACTCCAGGCGCTCGTTGTTGGGCCGACCGGCACTGCGGTGAGTCAAAGCCAGCTCGGCAAGCTTGGAATTACGAAACTGATAAGCAAATTGGATGGGGTCAACCACCTGAACTCGATCCGTTGAACGGTGCTGAGGTCTGGAAATGCAGAAGAAAATCGATGTTATACAGAAAGGGAATGGTCTTGTGATAGCGGATGACCAGTCGGGGAGCACCTTGTCCAGTATCTATGCGAATTCTCGCTTGCCGGATAGTACTGTTGTCGACATACTGGAAGTCGCCCTTGAAGGACATATCACTACGGATGGTTGAAAGTGGCTTCTCGCGCTCGCCCGGCTTCGCTGCTACCTCAACCACCATTTTTTTCACTCCCATGAACTCAAAATAAGCCGGGGCCAGCTTCATGGCCATGTAAGCGAAAAAACCGGCGATGACTAGCACGAATAAAAACCCGACCAGAGTCATACCTCGCTGTCTGGATTGCATACACCTCACCTCCGCCTGTCAAATACTCAGTGTATGAGCATACCAATACGTTTGAAATCTACCCAGTATGGGCCACGCCAGCTAAACCAGACCAGGAAAGCCTTGCCAACCAGATTCTTTTCCGGGACGAAGCCCCAAAAACGACTGTCTTCACTATTGTCGCGATTATCCCCCATCACGAAATAGCTGTGTGCTGGAACCTTGCATTCACCCTGGTGTGAAGTCGCAAAATAGCAGCCTGGCAGACTCAGCATAGAGGGGTTAACCACCCCGGGCATCTCCAAGATATCATTACGATGACTACCCATGGATTGGCGATAAAGCACGGCATTATTGGCCTCCAGCCATTGACTCTCACGCCCGTAACCACCCTGATACGGCCCGACCAGCCGGGTCGGGACCAGCTTGCCGTTGACATACACATTCTCACCCTGGATCCGCACGCTATCACCCGGCAGCCCGATCACCCGTTTAATATAGTCCTCCCGGGGATTGCGTGGATACCGAAATACGATGACATCACCACGCTGCGGCTCACCCGTATTCAGGAACTTGGTATTGAAAGCAGGCCAACGCAGTCCATAAGAAAACTTGTTGACCAGAATGAAATCACCCACCTTCAGTGTGGGCATCATCGAACCTGATGGAATACGGAACGGTTCAACAATAAATGATCGGAACACCAGTACCGCAAGAATGACTGGAAACAAGGAACGTGAATAATCCACCAGAATCGGCAGTTTCTGTGGACGGTTTTCACTAGCTGCCCGTAACCTGCGGCGCTTACGCAACAGCAGTACATCGACAAACCAGATCAAGCCCGTAACCAAGCTGAGAACAAGCAACAGGGCCGAAAAATCAAACTCCATCATGAACTCCAAGAAGGGGTGCGAGAACTTTACCTAACCTATTTTGAATTAACTTTCAGTACTGCCAAAAAGGCTTCCTGGGGAATTTCCACCCGACCTACCCGCTTCATACGTTTCTTGCCTTTCTTTTGTTTTTCGAGCAGCTTGCGCTTGCGTGATACGTCACCGCCATAGCACTTAGCCAGTACATTCTTGCGCAAAGCCTTGACCGTCGAGCGAGCGATAATCTGTGCGCCAATGGCCGCCTGAATCGCCACGTCGAACATCTGCCGAGGAATCAACTCCTTCATGCGCTCTACCAGTTCACGGCCACGCCGGTCGGCATGGCTTCGATGCACTACCAGACTCAAGGCATCTACACCATCACCATTAATCAGCACATCCACCCGTACAAACGGTCCGGCTTCGAAACGCTCGAAATGATAATCCATGGATGCATAACCACGACTGGCCGACTTCAGGCGATCGAAGAAATCCAAGACGGTTTCAGCCAGGGGTAACTCATAAGTGATCTGCACCTGAGTAGCTAGATAATGGATGGAACGCTGCACCCCACGTTTCTCCTCACACAGGGTAATCACGTTACCAACGTAATCCGGGGGAGTCAGGATATTTGCAACAATAATCGGCTCACGGATCTCGAGCACTTGTTGCGTAGGTGGCAATTTGGCCGGATTGTCCAGCGTCAGCAGGCTACCATCGGTTTTGACCACCTCATACACCACGGTCGGCGCAGTGGTTACCAAATCGATGTGGTACTCACGTTCCAGTCTTTCCTGCACGATTTCCATATGCAGCATGCCGAGGAAACCGCAGCGAAAGCCAAAACCCATAGCTTCGGAACTCTCCGGCTCGGAAAACAGGGCTGCATCGTTGAGCCGCAGCTTGTCCAAGGCCTCGCGTAAGGCGGGAAAATCATCAGCCAGCACCGGGAACAAACCGGCAAACACCCGCGGTTGAATCTGCTGGAACCCAGGTAAAGGATCCAATACTGGATCTCCGGCAAGGGTCAGCGTGTCACCCACCTTGGCCCCATACACATCCTTGATCGAGGCGTTGATCCAACCTACTTCACCCGGCCCGAGTCGCGAAAGTTTCTTGCGCTTGGGCGTAAACACACCCACCTCGTCGACTCCGTGAGTGCGTCCCGTAGACATAACCTTGATCTTGTCACCCGGTTTGATTTCGCCCTGCATGACCCGAATCAGCATGACCACGCCAAGATAGTTGTCGAACCATGAGTCGATGATCAGTGCCTGCAATGTCTGGCTATGACGCGATTGCGGAGCCGGAATGCGGGCCACGATCGCTTCGAGTACCGCCTCGATATTGAAACCCGTCTTGGCACTGATGGCGATCGCCTCCGAGGCATCGATGCCAATGACCGCCTCGATTTCGGCTTTGACGCGCTCTACATCTGCGGTTGGCAAATCAATCTTGTTGATAATCGGAATGACTTCCAAACCCTGCTCCACCGCGGTGTAGCAGTTTGCCACCGATTGTGCTTCTACCCCCTGGGCGGCATCGACGACCAGTAGCGCGCCCTCGCAGGCGGCCAGGGAACGGCTTACTTCATAACTGAAATCAACATGGCCCGGAGTATCGATGAAATTGAGCTGATAGGTCTTGCCATTGCGGGCGCAATACGGCAATGAGACCGATTGAGCCTTGATGGTGATGCCCCGCTCACGCTCGATCGGATTCGAATCCAGCACTTGCGCTTCCATTTCGCGCAATTCCAGACCACCACATAGCTGAATGATACGATCAGCCAGCGTGGATTTGCCGTGATCAATGTGGGCGATGATAGAAAAGTTGCGTATCTGATCCATGGTGTCTGCAATGAACGGGCACGCGCACGTGCAAAAACGAGCGCCGCCCACAGGCGGCGCTCCCGGTAGCGAGTATGACAGATGCCGGGGCGTGGTTCCTGCCCCGGCAAGCTATTCTCACCGGCTACCACCCTCCAGTGGCAAAGCCACGAAGAGATTGAAATTACCGCGCTGTAGCAACAAACGCACGATAGCACCGCGTTTGAGTCGGCCAAGTTCACGGTTGAACTGAGCCAGATTGCCAACAGACCGATCATCGACACTCAAAATCACGTCTCCAGGCTTGATGCCCGCCCGTTGTGCCGCATTTCCGGTTACCCGGGTGATCACCACGCCCTGTCCAGCGGATAGATTCATTTGTTGCCGCTGCTGAGGCGTCAGAGTCTGTACCAGCACTCCCAGAGAATTGCCGGTATTGCCCAACTCACCCTGCATAATGCCAGCCTTGCCACGGGGAGCCTTACCAATTTTCACCTCCAGAGTGCGTATCCGGCCCTTGTGGAAGACCTCAAGCTTGGCAATGGTGCCGGGTTGGGTCAAGCCAACCATCGGGGCGAGATCCTGTACCGAGTCAACCTGTGATCCATTAAAGCTCTGAATAATATCGCCGCGCTTGATCCCCGCCTTGGCGGCAGGACTGTTGGGCTCAACTTTGCTGACCAACGCGCCCTTGACCTCACTGAGGCCATAGCTCTTGGCCAGATTCGGGGTTACCTGTTGCATCACCACCCCCAGCAGCCCCCGTTCAACATGGCCGGTTTTTTTGATCTGTTTAACCGCATGCATCGCCACATCAATGGGAATGGCAAACGACACTCCCATGAACCCACCCGTATTGGAGTAAATCTGTGAGTTGATGCCGACTACCTGACCTTGCAGGTTGAATAAGGGACCACCCGAGTTGCCACGATTAATGGGTACATCGGTCTGGATAAAGGCGGTGTAGCGCTGATCGACCGGACCGAAGGCCCGACCCACGGCACTGACAATACCGGCCGTCACGGTATGATCGAAGCCAAAGGGTGAGCCAATCGCCAACACCCATTGTCCGGCCTTGAGGTTGGCCGAATTGCCAATCTTGACCGTAGGCAGACCATGGGCCTTGATCTTTAGCAGGGCAATGTCATAGGTCTTGGAATAACCCACCACCTTGGCCGTAAAGACCCGCTTGCTGGCTAGGGTGACCGTAACCTTCTTAGCTCCATTGATCACATGATCATTGGTAAGAATGTAGCCGTCCGATGAGAGGATGAAACCCGAACCCATCGAGATTTCCTGTCGGTTACGGGGCATCTGCGGAGGGAATGGAAAGCCGAAGAAACGAAACAGGTTGGGCTGCTGCCGGCCATTGGCTGCAAATGGGTTGTGCTGCACGATCGTCGCCTGAACATTGACCACCGCAGGTGCATTCTGCTTCACGATGGAAGTGAAATCAGGCAGACTGCCCGCCATCGATACACTGCTAACACTCAACAACAAAAGGCCTACAAGAACAGCTCTTTGTGACAAATATCTCATCTCTGAGTTCTCCACGTAAATCAAAAGGTCCAGGAACAGCAGGCTTCAAGCCCACCTACGAAGCCTTCGACGCCGATTCCAGTATCAAAGTTCAACGACCGGCCATGTACCGTTCAGCTTGGGACGTTGTGGACCCGGGCGCCTGTGCCAAGGGTCATGGTGATGGAGTCACCCAGACACCTTACCAAGCTGAAAATTAACCAGGGATTCAGCATATCTGACAACCACAACATCCGATCGGGCTTACTTACACCCATACACGACGACCTCGAAAAACCGTTGCGAGCCGTTTGGAAACTTGGAACCCTAGAACGAATCTCCAAGACCTATCAGGCAGATAGAAATGAGTAAGTGGCGAGGTAACCCAGCCATCAGGCCGCATAGTAAGGGCATCAAGGCACCGAGATGCCTACCGAGCAAACCGACACTTACGCTTAATGAGATGCAGAACCCGGTGAGCCATTCGTGGGTTGTGGAAGTGGCATCAGCAGATAGGAACTCATATCGGCCCGCTCAGTCGCATGATCCACCACAACATACTGGTTAACCCCGACAGCCCGATCGTAACGTCCCACTGACTGGCGTCTATCCGGCAAGATCTGTTGATCCGAGGCCGTTTCGGCATGGATGGTCGGGGCATGCAGCCACGATGGAGCAGGGACAGCACTTTCACTGACAAGTTCCTGGCGCGCTTGGTTTGAGAGTTCAGAAACCCCACCGGGAACCAACATCACGGCAACCATGGTTACCGCTACGGCAATGACTCCACCGCTTGACCAGCGGAGCCAACGTCCCGAGTGATTGGTGTCCCGGGATTCGGTGGCGGCCTTCAACTCAGCTGCCGCTCTGGCAACACGTTCTGCAAAGCCAGCGGGGGCCACGGCCATTGGCTCACCCCGCAAATACGCACGCAGTGCGTGGTAAC
>CAYOLM010000012.1:0-17922 GCA_964404785.1 uncultured Mizugakiibacter sp. | reverse complement strand
CGCCCACGAGACCACCATCGATGTCTGCCTCAGAAAATAGCTCGGCAGCATTGTCTGGCTTGACGCTGCCGCCATAAAGCAATCGCGTCATCCGGGCAAGTTTAGCATCCCGCCCAGCCAGTTGGCTACGGATGAATGCATGGATCTGCTGAGCCTGATCAGGGTAGGCGGTATGTCCGGTCCCAATTGCCCAGATGGGTTCATAAGCAATGACAGCTTTGCGGAAAGCCTTTAATCCACACCTATCTAGAACCGTGCCGAGTTGTCGCTCGATCACTTCTTCGGTCTTCCCTGCCTCACGTTCTTCAAGGGTTTCGCCGAGGCACAGTAGCGGTTGCAACCCCGCTGACACCGCAGCCAGAAACTTGGCCGCCACCACAGCATCACTTTCAGCATGGTGTTGACGCCGTTCCGAGTGGCCTACCAGCACGTATTCGACCCCCATATCTCGTAACATCGAGGCTGACACCTCGCCGGTGTAGGCCCCCTCGGCATGCTCACTAAGATCCTGGGCGCCAATTGCCAGTTCACCGGCAGTCACCGCCTCAACCGCGGCGCCCAAATATGGAAATGCTGGGAACACGACCCGATCATAGGGCTGCGACGATATTGCCTTGACCCTGCCTAGCCACTCGTGAGCCGAGCGCATCGAACCATGCATTTTCCAGTTACCCGCAACCAACATTCGACGCATGTTTATTGAATCCTGAGACGAGTATTTCGCAGGATAACCAGGTCACACCCATCCGGCAACGCAGATCCTTCCGTAGCGTCCTGGAAAACAAAATGAGATATGAAAAACCCGTGAGTAATCACGTTCACCACACTACTGAAAAATGGGCTGGACGATTCCCAGCCTGACAGGAAATGAGCGTGGCCAGGGCCGGTTAAATCAAGCGAATCTCGTGCAGCCGCTGTTGTAAGTAGGTTTGAGCCGTGATGGCTTGGGGATAGCGATTAGGGTGTTCCGCATCGATGCAAGCAGGCAGCACGTCAATAAGAAAATCCGGATTCGGATGCAGAAAGAAGGGTACGGAATAACGAGACTGGTATGCATCTCCAGCCGATGGGTTAACCACCCGGTGCGTGGTAGATGGGTACACATGATTGGTCAGGCGTTGTAACATGTCACCGATATTGACCACGATGACACCCTCTGCGGCAGTAATGGGTAGCCAGGTTCCTTGCCGTGTGAGCACCTCCAAGCCGGCGGCACTCGCACCTACCAAGAGGGTGATGAGATTGATGTCCTCGTGGGCGCCGGCCCGAACATTGCGGACCTTGAGATCCTCAATGGGTGGGTAATGGATCGGCCGGAGGATCGAATTACCGGTATCCACCTTATCGTCAAAAAAGTGTTCCGATAGACCCATATGCAAAGCCAGCGCACGCAATACCCGAACCCCTAGTTCATCCAGTGCGGTGTACAGGGCATACCCATATTCGTGGAACCCGGGTATCTCTTCAGGCCATAAATTCGCGGGCATCGCTGCAGCATAACGGTGCCGTCGATCGATTTCCCGACCGATGTGCCAGAACTCTTTGAGATCGGCATACTCAGAATCTCTGGCGGTTTCTACCTTGAACGGGGTATAGCCCCGTGCCCCTCCACCATCCACCCGGTGATAACGCATCTTGAGCGGTTGCGGCAAGGCAAAAAAACGCTGAAAAACTGCGTATCCGTTGCTAATCAGCTGCGCCGGGATACCATGCCCACGGATACAGCAAAAACCAAACTCCCGGTAAGCCGCACCAAGTTCGGCAACAAACGTCTCGCGATCGCTGGCATAGCAGCGCATATCCACTGTAGGTACTGCTGATAATGCCATCAGGATCGATCCTCTTGCCGTCGATTCTCAGCGGCTGCGCGAACCGCGATAGCCAGGCGTTCCGCCAGTTGCTGAACCTGCTCTGCATCGACCCCCTCAATAGTTACCCGAACCAGCGGTTCAGTTCCCGAAGCTCGTAGCACCACCCGCCCTGAAGTACCTAATATCTGCTCGATCTCGTCCCTGACGCCGATTACCGACTCTGCCGCAAGCACAGCTTCAGCCTGGACGTGTACCGGTACGTTGATCATCCTCTGTGGCAGTTTATGCAGCAGCACGTGCGGCGAGTCCAGGGCACAATCCAGCGATTGCAAGGCTTCGAGCACCGCCAACGCCGCAACCAGACCATCCCCGGCAGGAGACCGGTCAAGGCACAGCAAATGCCCGGAAGTCTCCCCCCCAAGCAGGCCGTCATGCTCACGCAACAGGTGTCGTACATGACGGTCACCTACCGGAGCACGTAGGAATTCGACCCCCCGTTTTCGCAGTGCCAAGTCCAGAGCATGATTGCTCATCACCGTGCCGACCACGGGCCCCCGCAAGGATCCGTGTGCCAAGCGACTGCATGCCAGGATATACAGCAGATCATCACCGTCGACCAGCCGCCCCTGATGATCGACCATTATTACCCGGTCACCATCACCATCAAAGGCAATACCCAACTCGGCATGCGTGGTACGTACTGCATCACTCAAGGCCTGGGGGTGGGTAGAGCCAACACCGGCATTGATATTGAATCCGTTCGGCTCAGCACCGATTAGTTGTACCTCAGCACCCAGCTCGGTAAAAACCTGGGGCGCTACTTGATAGGTTGCCCCATGCGCACAATCCAGAACCAGTCGTCGCCCACGCAAGGAAAACCCCTCGCTTACGGTAGACCGGCAGAATTCGGTATATCGGTGGACAGCATCGGCCCAATGGCTCACTTTACCAAGCTCGCGCGATGCTACGCTCCGCAGGGGTTGCTCAAGCATTGTTTCCAAATCCTGCTCAATCTGATCCGCCAGCTTCTCTCCATCGGCACCAAAAAACTTCACTCCGTTGTCGGTATAGGGATTGTGCGAGGCGCTGATCACAATACCGGCACTGGCCGACATGGATCGAGTGAGCCATGACACCGCCGGAGTGGGCAGAGGGCCCAGCAAGCGCACATCTGCACCGGCTGACACCAATCCGGCTTCGAGTGCCGATTCGAACATGTAGCCCGATACCCGGGTATCTTTGCCGATCAGTACTAGTGGGCGCTGCTGACCGTTACCAAGAATACGTCCAACGGCATGCCCAAGCTGCAACATACAGTCCGGGGTAACCGGCCACTCACCCACGCAACCACGAATTCCGTCTGTTCCGAAATATTTACGAGGCGAGCCAGGAAGGTCGGTGGGTGGACTGGAAAGCGACTCATTCATCGTCATCACCCCATATCTTTTGCGAATTCCCCTCTGCACGTCCTCCACTTATCGGTGGCGCGTATTCAAGCAAGCCCTGCCAGATCCGAAAGCTATCCCGAGTTGCCGCCACATCGTGAACTCGGACGATACCGGCCCCGCGTTGTGCCGCGAGCAATGCTGCCGTAACCGAACCCGCTTGCCGTTGCTGCGGATGTTCACGACCGGTCAGCACACCAATCATCGATTTTCTTGATAATCCCACTAAAACCCCAATACCCAGGTCGGTAAAACGCCGCAATGCCTGCAGTAATTGCAAATTGTGTTCCAGGGTCTTGCCAAAGCCAAAGCCGGGATCAACCAGGATCCTCGAGTGGGCAATACCCGCAAACTCACACGCCAGCAGCCGGTTAGCAAGGAACCGATACACCTCACCGACCACGTCATCGTAATGAGGTTGCTGTTGCATACTGCCCGGCTCACCCTGCATATGCATGATGCACACCGGCACATCCAATTCGGCCGCAGTGGCCAGTGCCTCAGGTTGACGCAGTGCATAGACATCATTGATCAGCCCCGCGCCCGCGCCCACGGCAGCACGCATCACTGCGGGCTTGGAAGTGTCGATGGAAATTGGCACAGATACCTGGGCCACAAGGGCCTCGATCACCGGTACTACCCGGTGAATTTCCTCCTCAGCACTGACCGGTGTGGCACCGGGACGGGTCGATTCACCGCCTACATCCAGCAGATCAGCACCTTCTTCAACCGAGTGAATACCCTGGGCAATGGCCGCTTCCTGGGTAACGAAATGACCGCCGTCAGAGAACGAATCCGGCGTAACGTTCAAAATCCCACAAATACGGGGACGCTCCAGGTTCAAGATGCGGCCGGAGCAATCCAAGCGGAGAGCCGGATCAAACATCAGATACGCTTTGCAACAGCTAAAAGACTATAGCAAAGCATCCGAACCACAGCGGTCTGCGCCCCTGTGGATACGGTTAATCCACCGCCTCCAGGTATCTGCCGCCCCGGCGAGCAGGCCTTCACTCTGGCCTGCTCAGCACCGATCCGGGTGGACTGAAGCATGCTGAATTCACTTCAATGCTGACTGGCTGGCTCAGCAACGCTGCCACCCTGCCCCTTGGTTTCCGTTGGGTTCTCTTTTACCTCGCCATCAGCAGAGCCATCCCGGTCATCGTCTGCTGAGTGCCAGTCACTTGGTGGGGCCGGTTCGCGTCCTGCCATGATGGCCGCAATCTGCTCTCGATCAATCGTTTCATACTGTATCAGCGCATCCGCCATAGCCCGCAGGATGTCTAGTTTTGAAGTGAGGATTTCATGAGCCCGACCATAGGTGCGATCGACGATGTTGCGCACAACTTCGTCGATCCGTCTGGCGGTTGCCTCGGAGACATGCTTGTGTTGGGTAATGGAACGTCCGAGGAAAACTTCATCCTCATCCTCACCATAGGTCATCGGCCCCATCTCCTCGCTGAGCCCGTACTTGATAACCATGTCACGGGCAAGCTGGGTAGCTCGCTGAATGTCATTACTAGCTCCGGTGGTGACCTTGTCCTCACCAAAGATCAACTCCTCGGCAACACGGCCACCAAATAGACTGGCCAGACGACTTTCCAGTTCCTCCCGGCTGTGACTGTAGCGATCTTGCTCAGGTAGAAACATGGTGACACCCAAAGCCAGCCCACGCGGGATGATGGTGACCTTATGGACCGGGTCATGCCCCGGTACAGACAAACCGACAATGGCATGTCCGGATTCGTGAAAGGCCGTCAGGCGCTTCTCGTCCTCGGTCATGATCATGGAGCGGCGTTCAGCCCCCATCATGATCTTGTCCTTGGCCCGCTCGAAGCTGTTCATGGTCACTTCTTGGGAATTATCACGAGCTGAGAACAAGGCTGCCTCGTTGATCAAGTTGGCCAGATCGGCGCCGGAAAAACCCGGGGTGCCGCGGGCCAGAATCCGCGCATCGACATCCTTGGCTAGCGGAACCTTGCGCATGTGCACCTTGAGAATCTGCTCACGACCACGCAAATCGGGCAAGATCATTATCACCTGGCGATCAAAACGACCGGGGCGTAGCAGGGCTGGATCGAGTACGTCTGCTCGATTGGTAGCAGCGATCACGATAACCCCTTCGTTGCCCTCGAAACCATCCATCTCTACCAACAGCTGGTTGAGGGTCTGCTCACGCTCATCATGGCCACCGCCCAAACCCGCGCCACGGTGCCGACCCACTGCGTCGATTTCATCAATAAAAATGATACACGGAGCTTGTTTCTTGGCCTGCTCGAACATGTCGCGTACCCGCGATGCGCCCACGCCAACAAACATTTCGACAAAATCCGAGCCTGAAATGATGAAGAACGGAACCTTGGCTTCACCCGCGATAGCCTTGGCCAACAAGGTCTTGCCGGTACCCGGAGGGCCTGCTAATAACACCCCACTGGGAATCCGCCCACCCAGTTTCTGGAACTTTGACGGCTCCCTCAAAAACTCAACCAGTTCACCAACTTCATCCTTGGCCTCCTCACAGCCGGCCACATCGGCAAACGTTACCTTGACCTGATCCTCGCCCTGCATTCGAGCCCGCGAACGGCCGAAGGACATGGCACCACGGCCCCCACCACCGGACTGCATCTGCCGCATAAACCAGATCAGCATGCCGATGAAAATGAGGAATGGCAACCAGCTGACTAGAAGCTTCCAAAGGATGCTGCCACTGTCCGCCGGTTGTTGGGTAATCTGGACATCATGTTTGAGCAAGCGTGGCAGCAGCGATTCGTCGAAAAATGGCGCTACCGTGTGCAAAGCACTGCCATTCCGTAACTTACCGGTGAGCACTGGGGGATTTTTCGCGCTGATAGTAACTGCGGCCACGTTGTTGCTGTCGACCTGCTGCACGAACTGCGTGTAGCTCATCGGCTTCACCGCCTGCGTCGATGGGGCAAAGCTCTGGAACACTGCCAGCAGCACCACCGCGATCACCAGCCACAGCAACAGGTTTTTAGCCATATCGTTCATCGTCAAGCTCCATACCGGCTCAGACCTTGCGGCCCTGTACCAGCGCATACACCTCGCGCGAACGAGCACGAGATGCCTTGGGTTTACGCATACTCACGCGACGGAAGTCCCGGCGCAAGTCGCGAATGAATTGATCAATCCCAGAACCCTGGAAAAGTTTGATCAATAACGCTCCATCAGGTTTGAGCCAGCTCCGTGCAAAGTCGAGTGCCAGGTCCGCCAATTCCATAGCCCGAGCCTGATCCGCAACCTCAATACCACTCAGATTGGGTGCCATATCAGAAAGCACAAGATCCAGCCGTTCACCTTTCATCGCAGCTTCAAGTCGCAGGAGTACTTCAGACTCACGAAAATCACCCTGCAAAAACTCGACTCCATGGATGCCCTGCATAGGTAGTATATCCAATGCAATCACCTGGCCACTGTCACCAAGCTTGGCCCGCACGGTCTGCGACCAACTACCGGGGGCCGCACCCAGATCGACCACCCGCATTCCCGCTTTCAAAAGGCGATCACGCTGAAGAATTTCTTCAAGCTTGAACACCGCACGTGAACGTAAACCCTCGGCATGGGCCCGCTTGACATATTCATCCCTGAAATGCTCACGCAGCCATCGAGCGCTGCTTTTGCTTCGAGACACGTTTGATCCATAGTATCGGTGCTGTTCATGATAACCTGAACTCATCACATATTTCTCGTTCGCAGTCTATCCGCATGCCTTTAAGTCCCACCCAACGCCGCTATTTGCGCGGCCTCGCCCACCCCCTGAAACCTGTCGTCCAGCTGGGTACAAAAGGGCTGACAGAAGCGGTCATCAAAGAACTCAGCTTGGCTCTGGATCAGCACGAACTGATCAAGGTGCGTCTGGGGACTACAGATCGCACTCAGCGCGAACAGCAGATTGCCCACCTATTAGAACGCAGTGAAAGCCAACTGGTGCAGCGTATCGGTCATATCGTCTGTTTGTTCCGGCGTAATATTGAACAGCCAAGAATCGCTTTACCACGCTGATGGAGGTAACGCTCAACCACCCCGAAAACTACTTGTATATCCGCCACGTCAAGGAGCGGAGCATCGTGGTGGTTAATCGCGAACTATGCCGAAGTTTCATCATCAGCCGGCAACAAGCCATCGAAGAATGGCCTGTGCGAAGCATCAATGATCTCGACCCTGAGCATCTGCTGCCTTTACTCGATCTGCAGCCCGAGGTGGTACTCATCGGTAGTGGCCAAGCATTGCAGTTTGCCTCCCCGGAAGCCATGGCCTTCCTGCTCTCCCGTGGAATTGGCTGCGAAGTGATGGACAACGCGGCGGCGGCCCGTACCTTCAATGTCCTCGCCAATGAGAATCGTGCGGTCATCGCCGCCTTCATTTTACCAGAGTAAGTATTGCCCGACTTAGCCATTTTTGGGCCATGCGCTGTACCGATGTATCGATTCCAGAAGAGCTTGCCAGCAAACTAACCGGGCGCCAGGCCAAAGCCAGCGATTCCTCACTCACCACCGGATTCTCCCCCCCGGTCGCCCGTACTACAAAGCGTACGTCATAGTGCCAGTGGGCGGTATCGCCGGAGTAACGGGGAATCCAATGGCGATCCAGATCGAACACCTCACCGTCACTACACAAGCCGGCCAGGCCTGATTCTTCCAGCGCTTCTTGCAAGGCCACAGCGGCCAGATCGGCTTGTCCATCGGCATGCCCTCCGGGCTGCACCCAGATGCCAAGCTTGCGATGATGGGTGAGTAAAGCTCGCTGCCTATCAGCACTGACCAACCACGCAGAAGCCGTAAAATGCCCAGGCAAACATGATCGTTCACAGCAGTCGGGGTGGGCTTCAACAAAGCGGTTGAATGCCTTGAGCAGAGTCCGTTGCTCGTTATCCTGAGAACGATAGGTTTGCAACAATCTCGATACCTGGGCTTGAGACGAATTCATAGGCTTTCCTGTCTGCCTGTTGATCTGTGAGCGCATAGACTGCGCAGATTGTCATCGCTGCTTCTTGCTGCATGCGCAGGGCTCGCGTATGGTACGGCGACACATGGTTGCCTGCTGGTCCGATCCAAGCGGGTACCACGTACCTCAAGCGAGGGGGGGCGGCCAGATACTTGTGGTCACCTCCTTCACGACCGCTTTCAGCCACTTCGTCAAGACCATGGGAAACCTGGAGTACCCAATAAATTGCTGGTACACCAATCACTTGATCGATTTATTAACCCAGCAAAAAACATTTGTTTTACCCATATACTCTGGGACTTCCAGTCCATCATGTCCGGCCTCGATACCCATTTCAACTTCAGGCAACACCCTGATGCAGGTTTCATCAATTTTGTATAAAAGAGGGGAAATCCGATGCAAACACCCACAACTCTTGCCCCTGGTGGTGATGATAAACGACTGAAACGCCATGTTGGGCTGATCGGTCTGCTATTTACTGCCGTGGGTTCGATCATCGGCTCAGGTTGGCTATTCGGCGCCTTGAACGCAGCCCAGCAAGCCGGCCCGGCCTCAATCATCTCGTGGCTAATCGGGGCCATCATGATCCTGTTCATCGGCCTCACCTACGCCGAACTCGGCACCATGTTCCCGCTATCGGGAGGAGTGGTGCGCTTTCCCCATTTTGCCTTCGGCTCGTTCGCCAGTTACACCACCGGTTGGGTTACCTGGCTGGCAGCCGCCTCCACGGCGCCGATCGAGGTGTTGGCGGCGTTGCAATACGCCAACAACTACATCCCCAATCTACAGGTACTCAGGGACGGCGTTGCTGTACTGACCCCAATGGGCTATGCCGCCGCCGCCGCGCTGATGTTCCTGTTCAGTCTGGTCAACGTGATCGGTATCCGCTGGTTTGCCCGGCTCAATAATGCCTTGGTGTGGTGGAAGATCGCCATTATTCTGATAGTGGTCGTATCGTTCTTCAGTGCCGAGTTCGACAGCAGCCATTTTTCTTATGCCGCGCAAGGTGGGTTCATGCCCTTCGGCTGGCACGGGGTGTTCTCTTCCATCGCCACCGCTGGCATTATTTTTTCCTACCTTGGCTTCCGGCAAGGGGTGGAATTAGCCGGTGAAACCGACAACCCCAGCCGCAATGTGCCGATTGCTATCATCGGTTCAGTACTAGGGTGCGCGGTGATCTACATCGCCCTGCAAATGGCTTTCATCGGAGCCCTACCCAGTGCCGCCCTGGCTAATGGCTGGGCCCATATCGGCACGACCTTTTCCGGAGGCATTGAGGACAAGGCCATTGCTTTCGGCCCGCTGGCTACCCTATCAATGACCCTGGGCATGACCTGGCTGGCATTGCTGTTGTATATCGATGCCTTCATCTCCCCCGCTGATACCGGCCTGATCTACACGACCGTCACGGCTCGCCTGTCCTACGCCATGGGTCGCAACGGCAATGCTCCGGCCTCGCTGGCCAAGGTCAATGATCACGGCGTGCCCTGGGTAAGCGTGATCGTGGCATTCGTGGTTGGCTTGATCTTCTTTCTGCCGTTTCCAAGCTGGCAGAAACTGGTTGGCTTTGTGACCTCAGCCACCGTACTGTCATTCGGCTCCGGCCCCCTGGTGTTGGTAGCACTACGCAAAGAACTACCCGAATACAAGCGACCGTTCCGCTTGCCCGGCGGTATCATCATCCCCTATCTCGCGTTCCTGTCCTCCAACCTGATTGTCTATTGGTCAGGATGGGACGTTGACTGGAAGCTGGCTGTCGCCGTACTGCTGGGATTCAGCATACTGATCGTGCATGAGGGCTTGTATCACAAAAAGACACCCCGGCTGGACCTGCGTGCCGGCTTCTGGGTCATTCCATGGCTGGGGGGGCTGGCCCTAATCAGCTGGCTGGGTTCGTATCCGGACGCATCCGTCGGCAAGGGTAATCTTGGTATCCTTGATCTGGCCACCGCAATCCCCACGATTGCCGTATTCTCGGCATTGATTATGTGGATAGCCTATAACATGCGCCTACGCCGTGATCGCATCGAAGAATACCTGAATGAAAACTGGGACAAGGATCCCCTGGAATCTACCCTACCCAGCCCCTGAGCATGCAGGTACAGACGCTGTAAATATGTCGGGGTTACGGCTGATTAGTTTGGTGCTCGAACTGTCAGCCGCCCTTGCCGGTACAGGGCCCAAAATAGGTTATGCCTGATCGCCACCGATCCCGGTGGCGATCAGTTGGCTGGAAATGGGAAATCGGGGCACTCAAGGAACAGCTGCTAGTTGGTACCGATCAGGATAACGTATGGTAGGGCGGCAACAGGAGTGCGGACCGTCCGCCCTAATCGGCTGCTATGAATTCGCGGCATGCCGGGAGCCCAATTCATGCCGTACCGCTTGGTCATAGCCATAGCTGTGCTGGCTCGAAAATAGCCATTCGGGGGAAGCAATGATTTTCTGGCGCGTCAAACCACTCGATCAAATTCTCGCCACGGCAGAGAAACATCCCCTCAGCCGAACACTCGGCCCATTCCAGCTCACCATGCTTGGGGTCGGTGCCATTATCGGTACCGGTATCTTTGTGCTCACCTCCGAAGCCGCCCAGAAAGCGGGGCCAGCGATAATGATCGCCTTTGTCATTGCCGCCTTGGTGTGTGCCCTAGCAGCACTGGCCTATGCCGAACTTGCCGCCATGGTGCCGGTAGCGGGCTCGGCCTATACCTACACCTACGCGGTGCTGGGTGAAGCCATGGCCTGGACTGTCGGCTGGGCACTGATACTTGAATATGCCGTTGCCGCCAGCGCGGTCGCAGTCGGTTGGTCAGGTTACGCCAATGGCATGCTTGCCCACTGGGGACTGGGCTTACCGGAATTCCTGCGCATCGGTTTTTTTGACGGCGGCGGCTTTAACTTGCTTGCCGCCCTCATCTCATTACTCATCACCGGCCTGCTCATACTCGGCACAACGGAAAGTGCCCGGATCAATGCGATTCTGGTATTGATAAAGGTTACGGCTCTGCTGGCATTCATATTCGTTGCGGTACCGGCAGTAAAAAGTGCTCATTTCCACCCCTTCATCCCCACCGGTTGGGGTAACCCGCTATCCGGAGACGGGACGGGCGTATTCGGTGCGGCCGCATCGATTTTCTTCGCCTATGTGGGTTTCGACGCAGTTTCCACCGCCGCTGAGGAAACCAGAAATCCCAACCGGAATATTCCCATTGGGGTGATCGGCTCTTTGGTGGTTGCTACCATTTTCTATCTTTTCGTCGGTTATGGGGCTGTCGGTTCAGTCGGGGCCCAGCCCTTGATGCACAACGGCGTGGCTTACGTGCCTGGCTCACTGGACATGACCAAGGCGTGCCAAGGGCTGCATAACCTGGTCTGCAGCAAAGAGGCACTGGCTTTCGTGCTACGCGACCTGGGTTTTCCAAATACCGGGCAGATGGTTGCACTCGCAGCGAGCGTTGCACTGCCGTCCGTGATTCTGATGATGATTTACGGACAGACCCGGATTTTCTTCACCATGTCCCGCGATGGCTTGCTGCCCGCGGTATTTTCCAAGATCCATGCTCGCTTCAAGACTCCTTATGTGATCACCCTGATAACCGGCTCCACGGTTTCTCTGTTTGCGGGGGTTTTCCCCGTCGGCAAACTGGCCGATCTATCAAATGCGGGCACCCTGTTTGCATTCGCCATGGTCGCCGCGGCCGTGCTGATTCTGCGCCGTACTCAACCAGACCGGTACCGTCCTTTTCGGATTATGCGTGGATGGATCTGGGTGATCAGCCTGGGTGCTATTGGCGGATGCACCTTCTTGTTCTTCAACCTGACCGACAAGACCAAACTGGTTTTTGTCATCTGGGCGATAGTTGGACTCGGCATCTACTACCTGTATGGGCGACGGCACAGCGAGCTGGCCAATCCCAACAAATAACTGCGGCGAGATGACCTTCCCACCCCTACCCATTCAGACTGTGCGAACCGTGCTGGATCAAGGTATGTTCAGGCTCGCGCAAACCCACATATTCAAACGCTTTTCGATACTATTCCGTATGTTTCGATCGGGAAAATAGCTCCGAAATATTTAAACATACATACCTATCCCAACGATAATAAATATGTTTTAGAAATGTAGCAATGAGGATGAATGCTAGCCTGTTAGTACTTTTGTAGCATGGCGCTAGAATCGCGCTCCGGAGGTTTGCATGGCAGTGGCCCCCGTTAGTGGCCCGCCCCCGACAAACGATCAGCTTCCGTTGTCGAGTCGGGCTGCTACTTGACCTAGCTCACAGCCTACCCTACAACACTTCCACCTGAATTTTTGCCCGGCTAATCAAACGCCGTAATTGATGCAAAATCTCACTGCACAATCACCTTGTCAGAACCTATAAAAGCCAGGTTGAACCCGGCTTTTATAGGTAATACCCAGCATCCGGATAGGTATGGGATTATTTCTTCGAGAACCCCTCGCACCAACCATTCTTATGTACATCCTTGCCGGGAAACAACTGGCAGGGTCCCCAGGTCGCTCCGGGTTTGCCCTGGTAAAACCGGCAAATTGCGCAATGGTCACCCTTCTTGAACACCGAGAACTTGGCGGCGGAAACCGTGCTTGCATCTTCATGGTAGTGAAGAGCCTGGGCGGCAGGATCCGATTCTTTCAGGTGCGGCAAGCCTCCGGCATGGGCCAGGCGAGGCAATGCGCCAACCGCTACAGCCGCTGCGGCGGTACCGGCCGCAACCTTGAGGAAACGGCGACGCGATACTTGATTTTCTTCATTCTCTGACATGGAACAACCTCCGTCGACAGGATACAAAGCTTACGCCAATCGGCGCTTCTAACAATCTTAATAATAGGGCATTATCCCAAACAACGACTGAACCGTACCTGCGGTAGGTTGTCACGCTGGAACCCCATACGCATCATACGCTGGATCAGCAACCCACAAAAGGCGCCGCCTTGTCCATTATAAAATGAGTCTAATCAGGGAGATCTCTAAAAACCCTGCTGAGTGGTTCGAGTACCCACTGCCCGGGGTAAATCTCCGGGATATATCAAGCAGGTAGACGATGAGCGAGTGGGATCGCAACACGATAACCGGGCCACGCAGTATGTTTTTAGAGGCCCCCTCAAATACCCAGCCATGCGCCCAGTCCTCGCAAGTCGCCGCGTTTTTTGAACACCCAATGTCCTGCAGCGTTGGATTGACCAAGCCATCGGAGCATGGGACGCACCCGCGCATCGGCAGCACTTATATTGAGCTTAAAAACATAGTGCTGGCCAGGCCCAAGTATCAGGCTACCCGTACCCGTCAGATCACCTCCCTTAAAGGTAGCCTCGATATCCTCACGCGGGCCTATGGATGTTGCCCGTACTTGAACTTTGCCAAGCCGGATCGCCACGGGTGACCGTACTGCAGCCTGGCTCCATAGCCAGGTACCGGTCACTTCGGGGACAGCACCGAGTTGCCAGCGTGCTAAATCAACATGTCCTCGAATACTCCCGGTAAGCTGCCAGGGCAACCCCAGTCGTTGGGCCAGCTCGGGGGCCAATCTCTGGATGTCCACGTCACGAAGTTCTACACCGTGACCCATGACATTACTTGAGCCAACACCTTGCAATGATACGTCCGCTCCGCGCAATTCAATCCATGCTCCAAGTTGTCCTCGCAACAGCGCAGTGGGTGCAAAATGCCAGCGAACCTGGCCCAACGGAAATCCTCGCCAAACCAGCGACTGCACCTGCCCCGACCAGAGCGTACCCGAGACCCCCGTAAAATTAAGCCCGGGCAGCCCTTGCCTGGAAACCAGCCAGCTTGCTGGCCACAGAATTATCAGAAATACGATATAGCAGCCAAACCCAAATAGGCCAAGTATCCACAAGCGCTTCATGATTGCAGCATGCCACGCCGGCAATACGGGCAAGCTGGTGTTGGCCGCAGAGACACCCCATAGCGGTATTTCAAAACCGGCGAAGCAAGGCTTGGAATGCTTACCATCATGCGCAGCTCAGGTAGTCGTGATCTACGTCGAGGCCACAGGGGTACGGCTCAAGGTCATGCTGGAGCGAACCTGACCGACTCCACTTGGGATCAAGGAAAATGTACGGATTCGCACACCTTGTTGCTGTAAAACACCAAGCCAGCGTACCAAGCGAGCAAAATCGACCGGCTTCAAGGATACCGATACTTCATCACTTCCCTGCGGGGTGAGTTGCACTATGGCTTTGTCCAGGCCCTGCTCCCGAGCGGACTTATCAATCACGCCAAGCAACGAACCACCAATGACTGCCTTGGCCTGGATATTATGGCCACGCAGAGCGCGTATTTCTACCGTCGCCTGACGCATCCAGGCAAGATCGGAACGCATACTTCGCACCTGCTCTGTGCGTACCCGCACACTCTGATCCAGCGGCCGCCAGAGCAAACCGTATACGATGCCAAAAGCGAGAATACTTACACCTACTATGATCGCTTTACGCTCGCGCGCTTCCAGTTCCACCCATCTATCTTGCAGGTTCATGTACCACCACCACGAATTTGTACGTTACCGCTAACCACACCTTTCCGGGTACTCATGGATTGCAGCTTCACTTTGAGTCCCTGTGCTTGCAGTACCTTCCTGAGTTGCTCGAAAACACCGAAACCCCGCGTAGTGAGATGGACATCGAGTTTCCCCTGCCGATACTCAATACGTTGTATCCGGATACCCGATGCGTGCACCAGTGTCGGTGCCGCATACGCCAATAGATGCAGTGCGCCACCCTGCTCCGACCCTCCACGCAACGCCTGTAGCGCTTGCTGCATCTGTACCTTGGCGTCGACGATACGTTGTGTATCCGGCATGGCCTGACGGAATACCTGGTCAATTTTCGAGTTCAATTGTACCTGTTCATGCGCCAGCACAGAATCACGCGTAGCCTGCAATGCCAATATGCTCACCACCCATATAGCCGCAGCGACTACCGCTATTTTCCATGGGCCAAGCTGGTATCGGAGTGCTTCATGGGCAGCAAAATCACCCCGGAGAAGATTCAATCCGGCATCATCGAGCTGCAATCCCGCCATGGGGAACGCCGCCAGAGTTTGATGCTGTACTTCCAGACCCTCCGGCCATTCCTCAGGAGGATCACCATCCCAGCACCAAATATCCAGACCCTGTGGCAGCGCATCTTCGGATACCTCGGCACGCAGCGCTGCCAACATCGTAGTCAGTGCTTTCCGGTCGCAGGCAAACCCGTCGGCAAGACCCTGTCGTAAAAGCGCCCGGTCACCTTCAAGCCAAACACTCCAACGCCCGGCCTGCCATGGTATGGCCAACATATCGGGACGCATCGATTGAACCCGGATCCCGGCACTTTGCAAAGTCTCGGCCCAGGCTTGCATACGATCCCGGGTCACCACTGCAGCAGCCACTTCGCCCGAATCACGCAACCAGGCAAAATGCTGACTTTCTGGTGGGTTGATCAACCAGTCTTCCACCGCATACGGTAAGGCACGCTCAATCTCGGCGGCCTTACGGGTAGGCATCACCGTGCGGATCAGCAGTACCTGTTCTCCAGGCACCAGTACGGTAACGGCCCGGCCGCGGGCCAAGATAGCCGCTTCATCCAGACTGCCGAAGCCATGCTCATCGTTGAAACGCCATTCGACCACGCCAGTAGCGCAAAGTCGCAGCAAGCAAGTATCCATCAAGGTGAGGTATTCCAGGAACGCATAATAACCTTTACTTTATCGGGATTCTCCACGCGGAGCACGCTGTAGAGAATCGTTTGGGTCTTGCCAAGGCGAGCCTCAGCCCGTAGAAGAAAAAACTGGCTACGCACACCAAGTCGGGAACTATTGATTTTCTGCCCTTGCAAAATCGGGTTGGACAAGAAAGCGGCCAGTGATTTGAAAGGATGGTTATCGCGTAATTTGATAATAGCCGCTACTTGATCGGCACTCAGCCCCAAAGTCTCCAAAACCATCTCCGGGGCAGTATTCAAATTGATCGAAGTCCCCGCTGGCAAGGCCGTTACCCACGGAATGATCGCCGCATAGGCCTTGGCACTGAATCCTCGCACCAGACGTAGACTGGAGGCGCTGAGCATAGGCATATTGGCGGCCCGATAGGGCGGTAGCATGCCCATGTAAAAACCATCCTCCGCACCACCAGCACCACGCGGAATATCGTCCGGATCAATCCAGTCAATGACGGCATCATCAAGGTCAACCGGCAATTTGGCCCGCTGCAGCAATCGATTGAAACGTTGCCGCGAGACCCCCACTACCTTATTTCCATTAACGAGATTGTTGAGATTGAAGCGACCCTGCAAATCTTCCAGGCTACCGCTCACCTCACCCCCATCAATTGGGATCACCGGTATCGGCTGTGCCCAGGACTGTTGCAAATCCACGACCTGCTGACGGGCTGTTTTAGCCAGAGTCTGCGCAGCCCAGGCCTCAGCCCCCAGACACAACTGGCGGGCCTGATCCTGCTCAATCAAGTCCTGACTACGCCGGATCGCCAGCATCTGGTCCCACGACAACATCACCGTGACCGTGGTCAGGATCGCCACAATCAGTAGTGCCGTGAGCAGGGCGACTCCACGTTGTTGCATCATCGTATTCATGGCAGGGAAAATGTCCACTGGTACGAGCCACTTTCACCCTTGAGGGTGAGCCGTACCCGCACCGCCCGTGGCAAAACCCGGATATTTGCGGTGCCGGTAGCAGGGGGCCAGGCACTTTGTGGAACATCCTTAGTATCAAGGTAGCGAAAGGAAAGTTTACTTACGTCTTTGAGCAACACGCTGATCTGTGGCTTATCACCCGGAGCCCGATCAAGCACCGCCCATTGCATACGCAAGAACCGCTGATCACGTAACACATAGCGCACCCGCAACAGATGGCTGCGCCGTACCTGGGCAGGATTGGGATATCCGGAACGGGTCAGCCCCAACTCCGCGGTACCGGGTACGCCACGTAACGCTGGCAACCAACCACCCAGTTGATCACGTACCGGGCGGGCCACTGCGGCGCTCAAATCTCGCTGCAGGGCTTCGTAAGTGCGTTGTACGGCATGCAGGTGCGCATAGTGTTCCTCAAGTTCACTACGTTGGCGCAATACCACATCGAGCCCGGCAAAGGCCAGTGCCGCCATGACTGCAAAGATCGCCACGGCTACCAGCAATTCAATCAGAGTGAAACCACGGCGCTTGCACAGCATAGTCATCGATGCACCGGAGCGGGTATGCCGGAACTCGATACCGCACGCGGTGCCACGGCAGCCGCTTCAACCTGACCAATAAACCCGCGTACCGTGGCCAGCACCGGACTCTTCTCTCCAGCTCGCACCTGGATGGCAATCTTGCGCAAGCCCCGAACCGGACCCTGGCTCACATCCTGCGACCAGTGCCAGTCATGCCCGGCTTCCTCACTCTTACCCTGGCTCTTACCGATTGCTGGATAGGCTCCCCGGGCACGTAACTCGGCAAGCTGGTTCATTGCCACCCAGTGCGCTTCGGTCTTGCGGGTCATGGCACTGAGATTATCGGCGCCGCTAGCGGTCAACTGAACCGCCGCCGCCAATGCCAATGCCACGATGAGCAAAGCCACCACCACCTCCAGCAAGGTGAAGCCACGGCTAATGGGCATGCAAGGTCTCCTGGTTTAGCTGGCCGAGAGGATCTCCCTGAATACGGATACGCCGTTTCCCATCCTGTTCGATATACA
>CAYOLM010000011.1:0-19066 GCA_964404785.1 uncultured Mizugakiibacter sp. | reverse complement strand
AGATTCTCATCTTGTTCTCCATTCTCTGTACGGCGATCGTACTGGTGCTGGCTAGCCCCTATCTGCGCCAGCGTCGCATCGCCATTGGGGAGTTTCATACCCTGACCTTGTTTGCCCTGCTCGGGGTGATGTTTCTGGTGTCAGCTGGCAATCTGGTCATGATCTATCTGGGTCTTGAACTGCTGACCCTATCGTCTTACGCCCTGGTGGCACTCGATCGGGATTCCGGAGTCAGCTCCGAAGCAGCGATCAAGTACTTCGTGCTGGGGGCGTTGTCCTCGGGCATATTGTTGTACGGGATGTCCTTGATCTATGGTGCGACCGGCTCGCTGGATCTGGCGGCAATCAATGCAGCGGTTCTGCAGACCCCTCATAGGCCCTTGATGCTGATCGGTCTGGTCTTTCTGATGGTGGGTATTGCCTTCAAATTTGGTGCCGTACCGTTTCATATGTGGCTGCCAGATGTATACGAAGGGGCACCAACAGCGGTTACCATTTTCATTAGTTCGGTATCTAAATTGGCCGCCGTAGGTATGGCGTTGCGCTTGCTCGATTTCGGCTTGGGTGGCCTGGGGCCGTACTGGCAGCAAATGCTGGCAGTGCTGGCAGTGCTATCACTGGTTATTGGCAGTCTGGTTGCCATTGTGCAAACCAACCTCAAGCGTATGCTGGCTTATTCAACGATCGGTCATATGGGCTACCTATTCCTGGGCTTGTCGGCCGGCACCACATTCGGCTACGCCAGTGCGGTGTTTTATGCCATAGCCTATTCGCTGATGGCTACTGCCGCCTTTGGAGTGATTCTGGCCATGTCTCGTGCTGGCTTTGAGGCGGATCAGATTGCTGATCTCAAGGGACTCAATCAACGCTCCCCATGGTTTGCCGGGATGATGTTGATCGTCATGTTCTCACTCGCTGGCGTACCGCCATTGTTTGGTTTCTTCGCTAAGTTGCTGGTTCTGCAGGCGGCCATTCAGGCTGGCATGTTGTGGTTAGCGATTGTGGGAGCGGTGTTTGCGATCGTCAGCGCCTATTACTACCTGCGTGTAGTCAAGGTTATGTATTTCGAGAAACCTGAGGATGATACCAAGCTGGCTCCCAGTTCCGACCTCTCTTTACGCTGGGTACTTTCCGCCAATGCGCTGGTACTGCTGGTACTCGGAGTGACCTGGAGTCCTTTGCTGGACTGGTGTCTGCGGGCATTTACTTCCTGAGCGAAGACAGACGGCCACTGATTTGCTAGCATCCACGCTCTTTTGAGCAGTATCCGATGATGATCGAAACCAATCCGATTCGTACCCAGATAAATGGGTTACGCGAGCGCACTAGTGCGCTCAGGGGGTATCTTTGACTACCCTGGCAAACGTGAGCGGCTAGAAGAAGTACGCCGCGAGCTTGAACTTCCCAATGTCTGGGATGATCCTCGGCGGGCTCAGGAGCTGGGTCGGGAGCGCGCCCGTCTGGAGCAGGTCGTTACCGGGCTAGAGCGGATGGACACGTCTCTGGGGGATGCAAGTGATTTACTCGAACTGGCTGAGGCCGATGGGGACGTCGATATGGTTGCCGTGGTATCCCGGGATGTGGCGGCACTGGAGACCTGGATTAAGAAGCTCGAGTTTCAAAGAATGTTCTCCGGCGAGATGGATGCCTGCAACGCATTTGTCGACATCCAGGCCGGTGCCGGTGGAACCGAGGCCCAGGATTGGGCGGAAATGCTATTACGCATGTATCTTCGTTGGGCCGAATCGCGTGATTGGAAAACCGAGTTGATCGAGGTTAGCGGCGGGGAAGTGGCCGGCATTAAATCAGCCACAATCCGTATTGAAGGTGATTATGCCTACGGCTGGCTCAAAGCTGAGATCGGTGTGCACCGGCTGGTACGCAAGAGTCCGTTTGATTCGGATAATCGGCGCCATACCAGTTTTACTTCGGTCTTTGTTGCCCCCGAAGTGGATGACAAGATCCATATTGACATCAACCCTGCGGATCTGAAGACCGATGTGTATCGATCTTCCGGAGCCGGAGGTCAGCACGTCAACAAGACCGAATCAGCCGTACGCATCACCCATCTGCCCAGTGGGGTGGTGGTTGCCTGCCAGACGGAACGCAGCCAGCACGCCAATCGTGATCGCTCTATGAAGATGCTGGCTGCTAAGCTGTACGAAATCGAGGTACGCAAGCGTAATGCCGAAAAAACGGCACTGGAAGCCACCAAATCGGATATCGGTTGGGGAAGTCAGATTCGCAATTACGTGCTCGATCAGTCTCGCATCAAGGATTTGCGTACGGGGGTAGAGCGCACCGACACCCAGCGGGTGCTGGATGGTGATCTGGATGAGTTTGTCGAGGCGGCTTTGAAACAGGGACTGCAAGCGGGCGCCAGGCGGGTAGATAGCTGAAACCCGGTACCCATCCAATCTGCCATCACAATGTTGTACTTGCCGCTGTTCCCGTGCAAGCTTGCTTGTAATCCTTAACCTGAATGGCTCTATCCATGACTGACGTCCCCGCGCCTTCCTCTACTGAAAATCGCCTTATTGCCGAGCGGCGTGAAAAATTGCAGGCGATCCGGGAGCAAGGCATTGCTTTTCCGAACGATTTTCGGCCCAATGGCGTTGCCGGTCAGTTGCAGCGGGAATTTGCTGATCGTGAACGTTGGACTGTTGAAGCCGTAGATGGGACGCAACGTCGCGTTGCCGTGGCCGGTCGGGTCATGCTCAAACGGGTCCAAGGCAAGGTCAGTTTTGTGCAGATTCAGGACTACAGTGGTCGTATCCAGCTGTTTATTCACAAAGCTACAGTGGGAGAAGAAATCTACAACGCCTTTAAAGGCTGGGATGTCGGTGACATTGTTGGGGCAGAAGGAAGCCTGATGCTGACCCGCACTGGCGAATTGTCGGTACGGGTCAAGGTCTTGCGTCTGCTGACCAAGGGGCTGCGTCCCTTACCAGAAAAATGGCATGGTTTGTCCGATGTCGAACGCCGTTATCGGCAGCGTTATGTTGATTTGATCGTCACCAAGGCAACCCGTGAAACCTTTAAGAAGCGTTCGCGAATTGTCGGTTTCATGCGTTCATGGTTGGAAGCCGAATCCAGAGGATTCATGGAAGTGGAAACCCCTATGATGCATCCAATTCCAGGTGGGGCGACGGCTCGACCGTTCACCACTCACCATAATGCCTTGGACATGGATCTGTTCTTGCGGGTGGCTCCCGAGCTCTATCTCAAGCGCCTGGTGGTTGGGGGATTCGAACGAGTGTACGAAATCAACCGTAATTTCCGCAATGAAGGAATCTCGACCCGACACAATCCCGAATTTACGATGCTTGAGCTGTATCAAGCCTATGCCAGTTACATCGAAATTATGCAGCTCACCGAAAATCTGCTCCGCGATACCGCTGAGGCCGTGCTGGGACGTACTGCACTCACCTGGGAAGGGCGTGTTATCGATCTGGGACCCACCTTTCGAAGGTGGGCATTGGCCGAGGCAGTGCAGCACCATAACCCCGAGCTAGACGCGGCGGCGTTGCGTAACGTTGATAGTTTGCGAAGCTATTGTGATCGTCGGGGGATTGCCTATCAGCACAGTTATGGCTGGGGTAAATTACTACTGGAAATCTTCGAGAAAACTGTCGAAGCAGAGTTGCTGCAACCCACATTTATTACCCATTACCCCACCGAAGTCAGTCCCTTGGCCAGGGCTTGCGATCGGGATCCGGAAGTGACGGACCGCTTTGAGCTGTTCATTGGCGGCAAGGAAATTGCCAACGGGTTCTCCGAGCTGAACGATCCCGAGGATCAGGAAGCGCGTTTTCGTGCCCAGGTTGAGGCCAAGGATGCGGGGGACGATGAAGCCATGCATTTTGATGCCGACTATATTCGAGCCTTGGAATTCGGTATGCCACCCACTGGTGGGCTGGGTATAGGTATTGACCGTTTGGTCATGCTGTATACCGATTCCGCGTCGATTCGCGATGTACTGTTGTTTCCCCATATGCGTCCTGAGCACTAACATGCGGATACTCTGGACTGTCCGTACCATGCGTTTGCATCCCGAGCAGCCCGGTTCGGTGACTTGCGGCCAAACCCAGAGTTCCTTGAGGGCTGGGGTCAAACAGGTGGATGGGCGGTGGGGTAGCTTTGAGGCTTGAATTATGTGGTACGTAATCATTGCTCTGGATGTTGCCGACTCGGGTTCGAGAAGGCAGGCCGCAGGGTCAGCACATCGGGCTCGGCTGCAGACTTTGCACGAGGCCGGACGCTTATTGTTGGCCGGCCCATTCCCCGCTATTGACGCTGCAGACCCCGGCCCCGCTGGCTTTGACGGCAGTCTGATCGTGGCTGAATTCGAGGATCTTGAGACGGCCCAGGTCTGGGCCGACGCTGATCCCTACGTGGAGGCTGGGGTATATCGAGAGGTGCAGGTACGTCCATTTCGCAGGGTCCTGCCATGAATCGCCTGCAACGTATCCGGGTCAGTATTGAAGCCGCTTTCGATCCCCAGCAGCTTGAAGTTATTGACGAGGGTAACCAGCACGTCGGCCATGCCGGAGCCCGTGATGGACGTGGCCATTTCCGGGTGCGGATTGCCAGTAAGGCCTTTGCTGGCCAATTACCGGTACAGGTTCATCGAGCCATTTATGTCGCCCTGGGCCCCCTGATGCAGACGGATATACATGCTTTGGCGATCGAGGTACTGCCTGTCCGGAAAGTGGGAAAATCGACTAGCTGAGCGCTTGCCCACTCATGACAAGCGGCTAGCTTCTTGATCTGTGCGCTGCTGTCACATAATTATAACCATTTGATTATATAGCTTAATAATAAATATATTGCGAGTTTCTGCAAACTCCCGGAAGCCGCTTGCCGGGATTGACCAAGTTGGTAGCCGATGGGTGATTGCTTCCCGCCGGTTTATTTGGCAAAGTGAGCCGTCTTCCGCCTTGGTGGGAGAGGGATTCTGTACTCAGGGCTGAACCGCGTATGCGTCTTACCTCCATCAAGCTGGTTGGTTTCAAGTCATTCGTTGATCCGACAGTATTGTCGTTACCTGTCAATTTGTGCTGCGTGATGGGCCCCAACGGCAGTGGCAAGTCAAATATCATCGATGCAGTGCGCTGGGTGTTGGGAGAAAGTGCTGCCAGCCGGCTGCGTGGTGATGCCACGACCGATGTAATTTTCTCAGGGTCCACTGGGCGTAAACCGGTGGGTCAAGCCAGCGTCGAACTGCTTTTCGATAACAGCGATGGCACTATAGGTGGGGAGTTTGCCCAGTTTGGCGAGATCTCGGTCAAACGACTGGTCAGCCGTGACGGGCAGTCGGCTTATTACCTCAATGGTACGCGTTGTCGGCGCCGGGATGTCACTGATTTGTTTCTTGGCACCGGTCTTGGAGCGCGCAGTTACTCCATTATGGAGCAAGGAATAATTACCCAGATCGTCGAATCACATCCTGAGCAGTTGCGCGTACATCTGGAAGAGGCGGCCGGTATTTCCAGGTACAAGGAACGCCGCAAGGAGACCGAATCGCGTATTCGCAGTACCCGGGAAAACCTTGATCGGGTACGTGATGTGCGGAATGAAGTGGATAAACAGCTTGATCACCTTAATCGCCAGGCTCGTGCTGCAGAACGTTGGAAGACCTTGAAGGCCGAACAGACACGGCATGAAGCCGAGTTGAGCGCGCTGGAGTATCGGGCCTTGCAGACAGACCGTGCGGGTCATGGTGAGCGCTTGCGTGAGATTGAATTGTCAATTGAGCGTGAGCTTGCGGCACAGCGCCAGGCCGAAGCCGATCTGGAATCTTCCCGGGTTCGCCAGCACGAGGCCAATGAAAATCTCAATATAACCCAGGCTGAGGTTTACAAGGTGGGGGCCGAAATTGCCCGGGTGGAGCAGCAATTAGCCCATCATCGGGAACTGGGTGAGCGCTTGCAGCACGAATGGGTCGAGGCAGAGAAGTCGCTCGCCGAGCTGGATTCACAAAGTACCGAGGATCGAAGCCAATTGGAGCAATTGCAGCATATCCTTGAGGTTGGGGCTCCAGAGTTGGAAGTTTTGCGCCAGGCTGAGGAAGATGCCCAGCAGGCTTTGCAGGAGGCCGAGATGGCTCAGTCGCAGTGGCAGCTCCGTTGGGATCAGTATGCCCGGCAAGCCGGTGAGGCCAGCCGCTCGATTGAAGTTGAACGAACCCGGATTGAGCATACGGAGCGGGAGTCGCTGAGCCTGGTGCAACGTCGCCAATCGCTGCTGGATGAACGCCAAGCTGTCGATCTGGCCGCGTTGGAAAGCACGGGTCGTGAGATCGAGCTTGCTCTTGCGAACCAGCAAGCAGCCGTAGATCAGCATGAAAAAGAACAATCCACAATTCGTGAACAGCTCGAGGTAGCGTTACCGCAGGAGCGCTCGGCTCAGGCCGAACTTGAGGTGTTGCGACAAAGCCAGCTTGACGCACGGGGCCGATTGAGTGCTCTTGAGGTTTTGCAGCAAGAGGCACTTGGTAAGAACGATACGACGGCCCGGAGCTGGCTGGAACAGCATGGTCTGGCTGCTGCCGCCCGCCTCGCCGGTAGGCTGCGCGTTCGCAACGGATGGGAGCATGCGGTTGAGATCGTTCTCTCTGGCCTACTGGAGTCGGTTCTGGTGGCTGAGCCCCAGAGTCACGCCGAGGCCCTTTTTGCCGTTTCCAAACTGAATTTGACCCTACTGGATCCGGTCATCGGCACAGCACTACCGGGAACACTCTCCGAGCAGGTTGAAGGACCCGCAGCGGTGATGATTTTGTTGAGTTCAGTACGTGTGGCTGACAGTCTGCAGCAAGCACAACAGATACTGGCGGAGCTGCGTGCGGGTGAGTCGGTTATTACCCCGTCAGGTGAGTGGCTGGGGCCTGGTATGGTCTGCGCTCGGCGCACCCAGGATTCCCAGGTTGGAGTGTTGGCAAGGGAGCGGGAGATCGAACAGCTGCAGCAGCAGGGGCAAGAGCTGGGGCAACAGATTGCCGCTATAGGGCAAACCCTCACTCGGCAGCGTAACGCCAGAATCGCGCTGGAACAACGGCGTGATGCGCTGCAGCAGTCCCTGTATCAGGCCCATCTTGGATTGTCTGAACTTGCCGGCCAGCGCCAGGGTCATATTGATAAGTTAGCCATGACCCATGTCAGGTTGACTCGGGTCAGTGAAGAACTCGATCAGCTCAGCATTCGCCTGGAAGAGCTGCAACAGCAGACGCGCGAAGCGCACAAGCGAGTTGATAGCACGCAGCTGCGAATGGCCGAATTAGAAAACTTGCGTGGGGACCTTGAGGCCGAGCGGCGTCGTGCTCTGGAACAACGTGAAGAAGCCCGCCTTAACCAGCGTGAAGCGGTGGAGAAGTCCCGCACCGCAGCACTGGCGGTGGAATCGCGACGTACTTCGCTGGCCGCGATCGAACAGGCACTGCAGCGCAGCCAGGCGCAGCGTGACGAAATTCTTAAACGCTATGAATCGATCGCCGCGCAGATTGCCTCAGTCGATGCCCCGTTGGAGGATTTCGAAGTGCAGAGGCAACGGCAACTCGAACAAAGATTGCGGGTGGATCGCCAACTTGTCGAAGCTCGCCAGGTACTTGAAGAGACTGAAACTGCAGTGCAGGGCTTCGAACAGCGACGGGCCGTATTTGAGCAGAAATTGGTTGGCTTGCATGAAAAGGCCAATGCAATCCAGCTGGCCGATCAGGCCTTACGCTTGCGTGCCGAGCAGCTCGCGGCAGATATTCTTGTTGCCAATCAGTCACTGGATGACTTGTTACAGAAACTCGATGCCGAGGTGACTGCTGAGGATGCTCAGCGACGTCTGGAGGCCCTTGCCGTAAAAATCCAGCGGCTGGAACCGGTCAATCTGGCTGCAATTCAGGAGCACGCCGAGCACGCCGAACGCAAGCAGTATCTGGATGCTCAGCTTGATGACCTTGAATCTGCACTGGATACCCTGCAAGGCGCCATCCGAAAAATTGATGGGGAATCGCGGCAACGTTTTCGCGATACTTTCGACAAGGTCAACGTGGGCATCCAGGAACTTTTTCCTCGATTATTCGGTGGCGGTGAGGCCCATCTAGAACTAACCGGTGAGGATATTCTGCAGGCTGGAGTACTCATCATGGCCCGCCCTCCGGGAAAACGGGTCAGCAACATCATGCAGTTGTCAGGCGGCGAGAAGGCACTCATAGCCGTGGCCCTGATCTTCGCCATCTTCCGACTCAATCCAGCACCGTTCTGCATATTGGATGAAGTGGATGCGCCGTTGGATGATGCCAATGTGGATCGTTTCAACCAATTGGTACTTGAGATGAGTGAGCACGTGCAGTTTCTTTATGTAACCCACAACAAGGCCAGCATGGAAATGTGCCAACAGCTTTGCGGTGTGGCGATGCGTGAGCCGGGCGTTTCACGCTTGGTCCAGGTCGACATCGAAGAAGCCGCTAAACTGGCTGGTGCGGCCTGACTTGGAGACTCCCATGTACTGGAATCCTGCCATTGGTATTCCATTATTGCTGTTCAGTGTGGTTATTTTTGCGGCCCTATATTTCTATGCCAGGCCACCACAGATGATGGCGAAAAAACGTCGTTCCAGGATCGATAGCCCATCTCGGGTCGAACCGGATCTGTATGCTGAAGACCATCCCGACCATCCCGATCACCCCGATATGCAGGTATCAGTGGGTCAGCGAACCATCCCCGGTATTACCGTGCCGCAACAGTTGGATTCCACGGCAGCGGAAGTGGTGCTTGGACAGCGGCCTGACGAGCATCCAATCGAGCGCATTGTCACCTTGTTCGTCGCGGCTCGTGAAGAGCGCAGTTTCTTGGGTTCTGACCTGGTGGTAGCTGCCGAGAAGGTGGGTCTTGAGTATGGAGATATGGGGATCTTCCACCGACTTGATGAAGTACATCCGCAAGCTGGTCCGATGTTCAGTGTGGCTAATATGGTCAAGCCGGGTAATTTCGATTTCTCCGACCTGGACCATTTCAGCACCCCTGGCCTGGGTTTTTTTATGACCCTACCCGGCCCGTTACCCGCCCTGGATGCCTGGGAGATCATGTTGCCCGCTTCCCAACGCATGGCTGAATTGCTTGATGGAGTGGTACTCGATGCTGAACGCAATGCGCTTGGGCGGCAGGGTATCGCCTATATTCGCGATCAATTGCGTGGCTGGGATCGTAGCCGTACCGGTACCGAAATCCATCTGCATCCGCACGACTGAAGGCCACTGGGAGCGAACCTGGAAATTCCCATGCCCCAGCTGCTGCTACCGGGCATCGGCTAGTTCTTTATCCCCCATCATCCCGGACGAATGACAGGCCTGACGCATCCACCACAGGTTGACGCAAGCTGGTTGCTCTGGATACGGAGCATTTGCAAACGGGGAGCACCGTAGAGTGGCACCACCAGAAAGTGATGGTGGGTGACCATGAATTTGCCGAAGTGGCTACAGTGTCCAGAGAGGCGTTGGCGGACTATTTCGGTAATACCTACGTTCAGCCCCCGAGTTCTTGTACCAGCTCAATGTATTGTTGGCGGGCTTCATCTCTGTGCATGCTGCGGAGCTTTGCCCAGGCTGCATATTTGGCGGTCCCAACAAAGTCGAAAAATCCCGGTTTAGGTCCATAGACGTCCCCATTGGTACCCTGCTTGTACAGAGCATACAGTTTGAGCAGGGTATCGTTATTCGGGCGTTCGGCCAGTTGTTTGATAGATTCGGCAGCTTCTACAAAACGATTTTTCAAAGCGTCGTTCATTGCCGTTCCCGTAGGGTCATGGAGTGAATTTACCTGCTGCGGCTTGTAGCACGTGGCCCGGTCCTGGTCAACGCGAGTTGGCTTGAGATAGATCTATGGCCGCTTGGATTCCAGGTGGCAGTCGGGCTTGGAGGGTGGTAGCGAGGTGGATAAAAAATCGCGGGCAGTTTGTTGATATTTTGAGGCGAATAGTGGTTTTATTTAATCATAAAGACCGAGCAAATGAACCGATTCCCCACTGCCACAGTAGGCCCTACCCGAGCCCGTCAGGCTCCTGGCCAGCCGACTTATGCCGAGGCGAGAGCCAGGCACTCAAGGCAGCGGTATCCGGCCAAGGCGTGCGTACCTTGCCTATATCTGGAAGCCCGGATTGGTCTCGTAAACGTTCGAGTTCATGCAAAAAATTTACGCGGGGGGTCTCCTTTGCCCCCAGACTTAAGGTGTGATGATTGGATACCTGGGCATCCAGCCACGGGCAATCGTAGCGGGCGAGCATAGCGCAGGCGAAGAACAGCGCCGCCTTGGAGCCATCCCGGACTCGACCGAACATCGATTCGCCACTGAACAAACCGCCCACGGCTACACCGTATAGTCCGGCCACCAAGCGGCCCTGTTCCCAGACTTCGAAGGAGCGGGCCTGCCCCTGTTGATGCAACTGCAGATAAGCCTTGTACATGGCCGGAGTAATCCAGGTGCCCTCGGCATATTCTCGGGGTTGTGCGCAGGCCCCGATGACCTCGGCAAAGGCGCGATCCATGCTCAAAGTCCAGGCCTTGCTACGGAAAGTACGCAGTAGACGCTTGGGAACCTGCAGATGGTGGGTGTCAAACAAACAGCGGGGGTCAGGTGACCACCAAGCGATGGGTTCACCTTCTGAGAACCATGGAAAAATACCGTGTCGGTAAGCTTCGAGTAGACGCTGCGGATGCAGGTCACCACCGATAGCGAGCAATCCCGAAGGACTGTACAGAGCCTGATCTGCAGGAGGAAACCCGCAATGCTCAGGATCGAGTTGATACAGTGTCTGGGGCATCGGTGGAGAGCGGCTGGGCTTACAGAGTATGGCGATAAGTCACAAGTATGCGAGATTATTATTGCAAGGCGGCCAGGACGCAACATGAAAACCGGGGGGTACCGATAATGCCCCGACCGAGTGACAACAAGCAGGCCTCCCCATGCCAGTGGGTGGTGGTCTTGCTCTGGCCGTCCGGCTAAGTGTGGCGGCCATGTAGGCGGTCATTCAGCGCCCCCTAGAAGCGGCATAGCGGGCCAGCTCGGCCAGCTGTTCAGTATCAGCATCAAGCTCGTGCAGGGCAGCAAGTGCGATTTGGGTGAGTTGATCCAGCCGTTGTCGTGATGCCGTGAGACCGAGTACAGATGGAAAGGTGGGCTTGGACTGCAGCGCATCCTTGCCGGCGGTTTTACCGAGGACCTCGGTGCCAACCTCGACATCAAGCAGGTCGTCACGGATCTGAAAGGCCAGACCCAGCGCACTCGCATACCGGTCGAGAGCCAGCAACCCCGACTTGGTTGCCCCGGCAGCCAATCCACCGAGCTGCACGGCGGTGCAGATCAATGCCCCGGTTTTCATGTTGTGCATGGCCTCAAGCCCGGCTACATCCAGGATTTTACCGATGGCATTCAGATCCATGGCCTGACCGCCAGCCATGCCCTGGGCACCACAGGCCTGGCCGAGGCAACGCAACATGGCCAAACGGGTGGTCGGCGGTATTTGCAGTGCCGGATCTCCGGCCAGTACCTCGAAGGCCAGCGCCTGCAGCGCATCTCCGGCGAGTATGGCCATAGCCTCGCCATAAACGATATGGGTGGTTGGCTGGCCCCGGCGCAGCGCATCATCATCCATGGCGGGGAGATCGTCATGAATCAGCGAATAGGCGTGGATAATTTCTACCGCACAGGCTGGAGCATCGAGTTGCGCAAGAGGTGCTCCCAGGGCATTGCCGGTTGCATAAGTCAGCATTGGACGTAGCCGTTTGCCACCTCCCAGCAGGGCGTGGCGCATGGCAATATGCAGCGGGGCGATGTCACTGGTGCGCGGTGGTGCTGGCAACCATTGACCGAGCATGCGCTCGGTGTGGTCGCGTAGTGCCTGCAATCCCGGACTTAACTCAGGTGGCATCGGGTTCAACGTTTCCGCTCACCTGAGAATTTTGGGGGTCAAGTACCTGCTTGACCCGCAACTCGGCGGAATCCAGTGCGCCTTGACACTGCTTGTACAAGCTCATACCGCGCTCGAATGCAGTCAGTGAGTCATCCAGACTCAGTTCACCTTGTTCGATCTGCGTGACCAGATGTTCCAGTTCATCCAGAGACTGCTCGAACCGAGCGATGGATTGGGGATTGGACGATGTTTTTTTCATGCCCCGCACGCTAACGCATGGTGCAGGCAGGATCAATCACTGATGGTATTTCTTGCCACTTTCAGCGATCCCAGCGAGGGCGAGTTTGCAGCTCATCGAAGCGTTGTAGGCCGGCTGTGGTCAAGGCCAGGTCAGCGACTGCCAGCAGGTGGCCTTGCCAGTCCTCGATCATCGGACAACGGTGGCGTAGCCAAGGTGGGATACCGGCCTGCTGGAACAGCTTGTTCAGGGCGGTGTGGTGCGGGTGGCCCTGCAGCAGCATGGTTTCGCCGGGTCGTGGCGAGCGAACTCGCAGCGGTACCGGTACGGCTTGCTCCGGGAGTAGAGCCAATGTGCCACCGCCGGGCAGGGCGATCTGCTCTCCCGTCCATGGCAAGGTCCACTCAGACCTGGGCTCAGATTGTGGGGGCATGGCGTAGATCCAGCCCCGCCAAATCCGCAGCTCGGCCCCCTTCCAGGCAATCCTTGGGATCCGATCCGCGGCGGCTTCAGCCACCTGGCGCTCCAGGTTATTACGTTGCGCCGTACTCGGTGCCGGCAATTCCTGGGCATGCAGCCAATGCTCCAAAACCAGGCCGCGCAGGGCGTCATCCAGAGCTCGCCAGGGTGCGGCATGCAAGGTGTACGGATCGACACCCTGCAGCAGAGTGAGAGCATTACGGGCATGCCTGTCGATGAAATGAGCAGCCGTTCGGGAGAGCCTGGCGCTGTGGGCCAGGGCCGCATGAACTTCGGGCCAGTGGCGGGTAAGACTGGGCAGTACGGTGGTGCGCAGATAGCTGCGGGCCAAATTGGGCTGTTGGTTGGCAGGGTCTGAGATGGTGATCAGGGCATGCTGTTGCACATAGCGTTGCAGGATCTCGCGAGGGCAGTCGAGCAGGGGCCGCCATAGCTGGATGTGTGCATACGGGCGTAAGTCCCGCATTCCTCCCAGGCCTTCTGGACCGGCGCCACGCAGCAGCTTCAGCAGTACGGTCTCGGCCTGATCCTCACGGTGATGAGCGAAGGCGAGCAGGGTGCCTGCGGCAAGATGTTGTGAAAAGGCCTGATAGCGTGCTTTGCGGGCAGCGGCTTCGGGCCCCTGACCGGAGGCGCGCTCGACATGCACGGGCAGCACCGTAACCGGCACCTCCAGTTGCTGACAAAAGGCCTGCACCTGTTCGGCCCACTGTGAGCTATGGGCATGTAAACGGTGATCGACATGCATGGCACTCAGGTTCCGATCCCGTGCTGCAGGCAGCCGGGACAAGGCGTGCAGCAGAGCGCTGGAATCCGGGCCCCCACTGAATGCTACGGTGAGCGGGCCGGCAGGTGCCGCAGCCAGAGCGTGTTCGAGTCGAACGGGAAGAGAATCACCGGGCATGGATGTATCAGGCCAGAGCTGCGGGTACATTGCAATGTTGCAAGAGTAGTCGCCTTGCTGTCGGCTTGCCCACGCGCCGGATCTGGCGCATGCTGCGCGCCTTTTCCGGGACTGTTCATGGCGCACTCACTGGACCACTGGTTGAGCTATCTGCATCACCTGCATGCTCGGGATGTGGAACTGGGTCTGGAGCGGATTCGCCAGGTTTGGCAGGCCTTGGGCGCACCGTCACCAGCACCCTGTGTGATCAGCGTAGGCGGCACCAATGGCAAGGGCTCGACCGTGGCCCTGCTGCAGGCCATGCTGGCGGCTTCGGGATGGCGCGTGGGCACCTATACCTCGCCGCACCTGATTCGCTATACCGAGCGAGTGCAGATTGCCGGGGTCGAGGCCAGTGCCGAGGATTTTTGTATCGCCTTCGAGCAGATCGAACAGGTTCGTGGAGCGATTACTCTGACCTATTTCGAGTTTGGTACTCTGGCGGCCTTGCTGTTATTCGCCAAGGCTGATCTCGATGTGGTCGTACTTGAGGTGGGCCTGGGCGGCCGTCTCGATGCCGTCAATCTGCTCGATGCCGATGCCTCGATTGTCACTACGGTGGCTTTGGATCACCAGGATTGGCTCGGCACAAATCGCGACAGTATCGGGCGGGAAAAGGCTGGTATTTTTCGGGCTGGACGGCCCGCTTTAATCGGCGATCGTGCGCCACCCAATGGCTTGATTGCTACAGCCGCGACCATGCAGGTAGATCTGCTCCGCGCTGGGGTGGCATTCCAGGCTACCGTGGAGGGCGAAAACTGGCGGTTTCGCTATGGCAATACCGATCTGCTATTGCCCTGGCCGGCATTGCCGGGGGGCCGGCAACTGGATAATGCTGCCGTGGCCGTGGCTTGCCTGCACAGCCTGCGTGAGCGGCTTGGCTGGCAGCCCAGTGCTTTGGCCGCGGGACTGCGTTCGGTGCGCCTGGCGGGGCGTTTACAGGTGCTAAAAGATGCCCCCCAACTGCTGGTGGACGTAGCGCATAATCCGCAAGCGGCACAAGTATTGGCAAGCTGGCTGCGGGACCATCCCCGTGCTGGCCACAGCGTGGCGGTTTTCAGCGCCTTGGCTGACAAGGATATTGCTGGTATTGCACAGGTTTTACACGCCTTGATCGGCACCTGGTACGTAGTGCCGATCCTGGATGCCGGGCCGCGTGGGCTGGATGCGGCAAGTGTTGCCGCACGCTTGGGTGAAGTTGTTGGGGGTGAGCGTATCCGTAGCCATGATGATTTGCCTGGGGCTCTGGTAGCGGCACGAAGAAGCTGCTGTGCTAGTGACCGGATCGTGGTGTTTGGATCGTTTCATGTGGTCGGTGCGCTACTTGCACAGATTGCCGCAGAGGCGGCGCTATAATCGGCGTGTTCTCATCAATTGGGACTACCTGTGGATTCCGCCTTTAAACAGCGTTTGATTGGTGCAGGCGTTCTGCTTGCCCTGATTGTTATTGTGGTGCCGATGCTTTTTTCCGGGCATTCCGGAAAACCCAGCAAGGGTAAGGTGAGCCTGGCGATTCCGGCCCAGCCACAGCCACGGATGCAGACTAAAATCCTCGACTTGGCGGCGGCGGCGAGTGTGCCGCGTGGTGGCCCGGTGAGCGTACAGAAAAGCCCTGCTATGGCCAGGGTGGTGATTCACAAGGTCCCGGCGGTGGCCAACACGACCCTGCCAGACACCTCGTCGGCGCCACCTGCGGTCACTGCCAAGCTGGCCTCCAAGCCTGTTTTCAAGGCCAAGGCCAAAGTACTGGTACGAGCGTCCAGGAAGACGGCTCGTGTACCCTCCACCCGAACGGTGGTGAAACCCCGAGCCCGACCCGCCAAGCGGATAGTGCCACCGGTCAAACGGGCCGTCAAACCATTGGCGGCGGGTACTGCGGCGCAAAAATTCTATATTGTCAGCTTGGGAGCTTATGCTTATCGCGCCAATACCGAGCGCTTGCTGACCGGTCTGCACAAGCTGGGGATTGCGGTTCATGCCGAGCCTATGAAGATCGGTGGCAAAGCGGTGCAGAAAGTGTTTGCCGGGCCGTTTGCTAGCCGCGCGGGGGCTGAGGATGCTCGGCTGCGCATTCGTCGTCTGTACCCAAGGATTCCTGCTGTGTTGCTAACCCAGGCCCGTACCATCAAAACCAGCCAAGCGGCTGCTGCATTGCCTGCCAAGCAGCCCGGTGTCTGGGTGGTGCAGGTGGCCGCATTTCGTCACCATCCCGTTGCAGAAAAGTTGGTCAAGCGTCTGCGTGAGGCGGGCTTTGCTGCCTACACCGATTCGGTAAAAACCTCCCGAGGCACCTTCTGGCGAGTTCGTGTGGGCCCGGAAACCCGCCGTGCTGCAGCGCTTTCTGTGCGTGATCACATTGCCGCAACACAACATTTGCGCGGTGTGGTGGTAAGCAATCGCTGATTTCGAGGGGTGTAGCGGGATGAACATCGCCGATTACATCATCCTTGCCGTGGTTATCCTGTCGGTACTGATTGGTTTGTGGCGCGGTTTAGTCGCCGAGGTATTGGCTTTGGCGGTATGGGGGTTGGCATTGTGGGCGGCCTGGATGTTCGGTAATGCTGTGGCAGAGCACCTTCCAGGCGGTATACACGAGCCTTCGGCACGTATTTTCATCGCCTGGGGATTGATCTTTGTTGCCGTACTGGTGCTGGGTGCCCTGTTATCGTGGTTGCTACGTATGTTGGTTGAGAGCACTGGACTTTCTGGTAGTGACCGCATGTTGGGGATGGTGTTCGGGCTGACACGGGGGTTGGTGATTGTGACCCTGACGGTGCTACTGCTCGGATTTACACCCTTTCCGCGGGACACCTGGTGGCAACATTCAACCTTGATTCCGACTTTCCAAAGTGCCGCAACAATGATTTCTCGGCGTATGCCCGCCAAGGTTTCAAGGTATATCGATTTTCGTCCGCCCCCATTGGCCGTGCTTTCGAGGCCGACCTTGGCGGCGCCCCCTGCTGTGCCATCGGCTTCAGAGCGCAGCGCACTTCATGAGCATTAAACCATGTGTGGAATTATAGGCATCGTAGGTTGTGGCGAGGTTGCCCCGGCTTTGTATGACGGACTGACGGTATTACAGCATCGCGGCCAGGATGCGGCGGGTATCGCCACTATGGATGGTACGCGTTTGCGGTTGCGCCGGGCTAGCGGTCTGGTGCGTGATGTGTTTCACCAAAAAGATATGCTCAAGTTACGCGGCACCGTCGGTATTGGCCATTGCCGCTACCCCACGGCTGGTAGTGACGAAGCCGAGGAAGCCCAGCCGTTTTATGTCAATTCTCCTTTTGGCATCGCCTTTGCCCACAATGGCAACCTGACCAACACCGCGGCCTTGCGTAAGACCTTATTCGAGCGGGACTGGCGCCATATCAATACCGAGTCCGATTCCGAGGTGTTGCTCAACGTGCTGGCTCATGAGCTACAGGTGACGGATCGAAATGCTTCGCTGGCCGAACCGTTGTTCCAGGCGGTCACCAAGGTGCATGAACGCGCCCGCGGTGGGTATGCCTGTCTGGCCATGATCCTGGGCCATGGTCTGCTGGCGTTTCGTGATCCCCATGGTATTCGCCCGCTGGTGTTGGGGGAACGGGTTGGCCCGGATGGCACGGAATATGCGGTGGCCTCGGAGTCCGTAGCGCTCGATGTGCTCGGTTTTCGTCTGCTGCGCGATGTTGCGCCGGGTGAAGCGGTGTTCATCAGCCTGGATGGACACATGCAATCCCGAATCTGTGCCCATGGTGCGGTCCACGCGCCGTGCATATTCGAGTATGTGTATTTGGCGCGACCGGATTCGATGATCGAGGATGTCTCGGTCTATAAAGCGCGGCTGCGCATGGGTGAAAAGTTGGCGGTACGGATCATGGAACAGTGTCCCGACCACGGTATCGACGCGGTCATCCCGATCCCCGATACCGCTCGTACCGCAGCCAGTTCGCTGGCGGGTAAGCTGGGGGTACCGTTTCGTGAGGGTTTTGTAAAGAACCGCTATGTTGGCCGCACCTTCATCATGCCCGGCCAGAGCGAACGAGCCAAGTCGGTACGTCGCAAGCTCAATGCGATCGAACTGGAGTTTCGCAACAAGAACGTATTGCTGGTGGATGATTCCATCGTTCGCGGTACCACCTCCAAGCAGATTATCCAGATGGCCCGCGAGGCGGGTGCGCATAAGGTGTATTTCGCCTCGGCGGCACCACCGGTTCGCTATCCGAATGTGTATGGGATCGACATGCCGTCAGCCAGTGAACTGGTTGCCCATGGTCGTGACGAAAAAGCGCTGCAGCAACTACTGGGCGCCGACTGGTTGATCTACCAGCGGCTGGATGATCTGATTGATGCGGTAGCCGAAGGCAATCCTGATCTGCAGCATTTCGATACGTCCTGTTTTTCAGGTGAGTACGTTACCGACTTTGAACCAGATTATCTTGAGAATCTCGAACGGGTCCGCTCCGACCAGGCGCGCAGCCGTCTCCGTGCCGGCTGATACGGATCATGGAGGCACCTTGTACGGACGAACCCGGCAGCCTGCAAGCCCTGCCGGATAGTAACTGCCTGTTCGAGCTTGCGGCGCATTGTCTGGCCACCCGCAGTGTGGCTTGCAAACTGGCCTGGACCGAGCAGATCCACACCGCTTGGCAGGTGGGGTGTTTGCATCGCGAGACTGTGATCCAGGTAGCGCCGATCGCTGATCCGGGACGCCCCGAACGGCCCCGGCTGGTGGCATCGCGCGATGTGCCCCATCGCAAACTGGGTACCGTGGTCGGTCGCGCAGCACTGCTGCATGCGGTGGTACATATCGAATTCAATGCCATCCAGCTGGCCTGGGATGCCGTCTATCGGTTTCGCGATATGCCCGAGGCCTATTACCACGACTGGGTACAGATAGCCCGGGATGAAGTCCGGCATTTTCGGCTGTTGTCACAGCGGCTCGCTGAGCTAGGCTACGCCTACGGCGACTTCGACGCCCACCACGGTTTGTGGGAGATGGCCGTCAAGACCGCCGCTTCATGTCGGTTGCGGATGGCCCTGGTACCACGGGTCCTGGAGGCCCGTGGTCTGGATGTCACCCCCGGCATGATCACCCGGCTGCACACGGTCGGTGACATGAAAACAGCAGCTATTCTGGGGCTGATCCTGGACGAGGAAGTGGCCCATGTGGCGGCGGGTTCGCGCTGGTTCCGGTTTACTTGCGAGCGTGAGGGCCTGGTACCGGAAACCACCTTTCAGGCCTTGCTGGCCGAATATCTACCTGGAGGCTTGAAAGGCCCGTTCAATATCGAGGCAAGGCGTCAAGCGGGTTTTACGGATAAGGAACTGGCGCGACTCGGTTCCACCCCGGCATGACGTGGGTCCTGGAAGCTAGGGATGCACCTGGGTAGTTGGCGGGAAGTTGGCGGGGCGGCCTCAGTGCTTCTCGAACCAGCGCAGCACGGTGTCTTGCATGCGTAGCCACAGGCCGCCGCGTGGTGCGGCTTGCAGGCTAATCAGTGGAACACTCTGCAGCAGCTTGC
>CAYOLM010000010.1:0-19185 GCA_964404785.1 uncultured Mizugakiibacter sp. | reverse complement strand
CGATCTTATGAAAGGATCGGATGTTTGCTCCCCCCTGACACGCCCAAGCCTCTAGGAACCTGTCGGGCTTGGGGGAGTCGTATCGAAGGGGATGAAAAATTGAGGACAGTCTTTTGATATTTTGAGGTGAATAGTGGTTCTATTTAACGATAAGGGCCGGAAGAATGGACCGATTTTCCACCGCCACAGTAAATTCTTCCCCAATCTGACAGGCTCGTAGTGACTCCCATAGCGACGACATCCTGCGCAACTGGAGTGTTGCACCCGAACGGGTGGAGCATCTGAAGCAGAACGGCACCCTACAGAAAACCTGGCCGCACATCTTGGCCACCATGAAAAACTATCAACTGGAGAACCCCCATTATGTCGATTAATTTTCGCTCATCCTGGATGAATGAGGAACTGTATCTGTACCGGGAAAGTGTGGCCCGCTTCGTTGAACAGGAAATGCTCCCCGGCGATGAGGAAGCGCGCAAGCGTGGCCATGTTGGCCACGCCTTGTGGCGTAAGGCCGGTGAGTTGGGCGTGCTGTGTTCAGATATCTCCGAACAATATGGCGGTGCCGGCGGTGATTTCCGCCATGAGGCGGTGCTGGTCGAAGAAATGAGTAAGCGCGGTCTGGCCGGTATGAGTACCGCAGTGCATAGTATCGTCGCACACTATTTTTACAACCATGGTACTGAGGAGCAGAAGCAGCGCTACCTGCCAGCCATGGCCCGCGGCGAGTGCGTGGGCGCAATCGCCATGACCGAGCCCGCAGCCGGCTCGGATCTACAGAACATCCGTACGCGCGCCCAACGCGACAGTGCCGATTACGTGATCAACGGTTCCAAGACCTTCATTTCCAATGGTTATCTAGCTGACGTGGTGCTGGTAGTGGCCAAGACCGATCCCGCCCAGGGCGCGCACGGCATGTCCATCCTCATCGTCGATACCAAAAAAACCCCTGGTTTCCGCGTGGGTCGCCTATTGGATAAGATTGGTCTTAAAGCTCAGGATACGGCAGAACTTTTCTTTGACGAGGTGCGTGTGTCTGCTGATCAGTTGCTTGGTGGGCGCGAAGGCCAAGGGTTCTTCCAACTTATGTCCGACCTTCCCTATGAACGCACCCTCATTGGTGTGGGCGCCGTTGCCGCGATGGAAGGTGCTTATAAGGCCACGTTAGCCTACGTGCGTGAGCGCAAGGCGTTTGGACAAACGCTGGCAAAATTCCAAAATACTCGATTCAAGCTGGCTGAGATCGCCACCCAAGTCAAGGTCGCACATACCTTCGTTGACCGTTGCGTCGAGGATCTGGTTGCGGGCCTGTTGGATACGGCAACCGCCTCGATGGCCAAGCTGTGGGCCTCGGAAACACAGTGCCGGGTCGTTGATGATTGCCTGCAACTTTTCGGTGGCTACGGCTACATGAACGAATACCTGATAGGCCGCATGTATGTCGATGCCCGAATCCAGCGCATCTATGGCGGCACCAGCGAGATCATGAAGGAAGTGATCGCCCGGGCACTTTGATCACAGTGCAATGGCAGGTACGCAGGGCCTCAGACGATGCCGATCTTTCGCGCGATAGCTACGGCGTGGGTACGGTTATTAGCATTGAGTTTGGAATTGACATTGCGTAAGTGCGTGCGCACCGTACTGTCGGATACGAACAATTTCTCTGCGATGGCTCTATTGGAATAGCCTTCGGATAGTAATTGCAGTACCCGGTTTTCTTTGAGTGTCAGCGGCTCGAGCAGCACATTCTGTGCTGATGAAGCCACGTCGTCGGACAGGGGGTCGAAAGCTTTCAGTAGACTACGCATGTAATCGGTAAGGATAGGGTCGCTCTTGCTCGTCCTCACCACATTGGTGTAGCACAGCTTGACCACAGCCGCTGCAACGGGCCCTTCATCGACGATCAACCTCACGTAGCCTTCCAGGCTGCCCTCCCTGAGGACGTCGCGCATGATTGCCTGAGCCTTGGCCACCTCACCACCGCGATAGTGCGCCATAGCCAACAGAACCCGCAACTTCAGCGCACGGCGATGTCGCAACTCGGCCGCGGCGCGGTCGATTTCTTGCTCAAGCCCGGCATAGGCATTACGTGCGTTACCCTGCCAAACTTCCCACCGCAAGCAGCCAAGCACTCTGTCTTCCAGCTCGCTAGCAGTGAGACGTAAACGTTTGATCCGCTGCCAGAGTCCTTCATCGCCAGCGCGGTCCAGTTCTACCTTCGCTGCAGAACCGTGGCTTTGCAGCATGAATAAGCGCGCCCGCTCCAAGTGGGCGCTCGCTACTACTCGTGGTATTTGCCGAGCATGGCCGATGTACTCCAGTTCCGTCAGAATGCGTAGCGTACGGTCCACATCACCGTTGACGAAAGCGATGCGTGCCAGCATCACATCACCGAGAATCATGGGATCGGCCAGACCAACCTCCTTGACCAGCGGGACGTAGACCTGCAGTAGGCTTGACGCTTGCGTCAAATCATTGGCTTCATACAGCGCGCTAGCGTGAAATACCCCAGCCCAGGCATTGCAATTAGCATGATGACTGAACGCTGACCGTCGCCGTGTAGCCTCGACAGCCAGCCGGAAACGTGCAGCGGCTTGGCGCTGTCGGCCCTCCTGCAAGTCAATGAGCCCGTCTATTGACTCCGAATACATGCCGTTAAAAGCACTGGTGCGTGCATCCAGCGTGTCCCGCGCACCATCCAGCAGTTCGCGAGCCTTCTGACAACGACCCATAACGACGCCGAGGATAGCCATGACATTGGCCAGCATCGCGTCGGCAAAGGACGCGTCGCTGGTGCGCTCGGTCAAGGCTTCCAGGCCGCAGGCGTAGGCCTCTTCGAAACGGTCCATCATCATCAACAGAGAGGGGCGTAAAGCACGCACGTGGGCATGCAGCTCAGGCACCTTACTTTGCAGCAGACCGCTGCGGCGCAATACATCCATGGCATCATGCGGACCGCGGCTGAAACATAGCGCCCAAGCGTACGTGGCCTGCAGCATCGGATAGTCCTGCATCAAACGGGCCGGAAGTGCGTCAAACAGGCGCGCCAGCAAGCGCATCCGGCCCTCGGCGAGCAGCCTTGGGGCATGCTCGGCCAAAAGCCGCAACGCCCGCTCGAAATCCTGCCCCTCCAGGGCGTGGTCGATGGCCGGTACCGGACGCTGCTGCGATTCGTACCACGCCGATGCGGCCCGGTGCAGACGCGGCACTTCGGCCGGCATTTCCTGCATCAACCGGGTGCGAAGAAAATCAGCGAAAAGACTATGATAACGGTAGCTGCGCTCTTGATTCTCAATGGGAATCAGGAACAGGTTAGTTGTTTCCAGACGGTGCATTAACTGCTCGCACTCGGCCTCTGGTAGCAACGCCTGGCAGGCCCCCACACTCAGGTATCTCAAGATACTGGTACGCAGCAGAAAGTCTCGTACTGGTGCTGGTTGGCGGGCCAACACTTCTTCAGCGAGATAGTCGCCGACCATATGGTTGCTACCAGAAAAATGCCCAATAAACTCGGAAGGTACCTCATAGTTTTTCAACGCCAGAGACGCCAGCCATAGGGCGGTCACCCAACCTTCAGTCCTCTCGTGTATTCGGGTGATATCTTCGAGTGACAGCCGCCTTGGCAGTTTGGTACTAAAAAAATCCGCTGTCTCATCCCGTGAAAATCGCAGCTGGTCAATACTGATTTCAAGGAGCTGCCCACGCGCACGCAGACGCCCAAGTCCGATATTAGGTCGGTTACGCGAGCCAATGACTAAGAGGCCGTGTCGTGGCAGGTGATCTACTATTTCGCCCACCCAGCCGATGATGGTGGACTCCTGGATACATTCGAAATCATCCATAAACAAGGTGAAAGGTGCTGGTTCGCCAGCCAATTGGGCAATGATTGCGAGCACTCTTTCTCCGACGGGTCTGTTCACCCTCGCCACATCCTGGTTCGGATCGGTCAGCACGATGCGTGTGAGTGAGGCCTCGAAGCTGTCGAGAAAGCGTATGAAATCATTATCTGTACTGTCTAGCGTAAGCCATGCTGTGGCGACATCTTGTTCTTCGAAGCGTGCCATGCACTGGGCCATAGCAGTCGTCTTGCCAAAGCCGGCCGGGGCCCACACTAACACCAGCCTTGCAGCTGACGAGGTGCTTACGCGGTCCAGAATACCAGTGCGGAGAATCTGAGAAGCCAGCGAGGCGGGAGGATCGAGCTTGCTAGGAAACAATGCATGCGCATTCATCGATTGTGCTTTTCCCGAGCTGTTAAAATAACGGTTCATCGTGATGATCTTCAAGCATGTTATATAAGCGCAGATTGCACAATAGCTGAGTTGCCAGCGCAATACCTGCATAACCGTAGGTCAGCAGTGTTGTGTGTTGCGTGACCGCTGCAATCACCGAATGGGGCAGCCCAAGCCAGCAAGATAGAACAGGCCAAGGCGAAATAAGGAAGCCAACTTGAGTGTGAGCGCGTTTTAATCTCCGCCCCCACTGCCGATGTTCTCCATCGTCAGGCTGCACATGGGGGGTAAAAAATGCGACATCGCCCTACTGCACGAATTGCCCGGAGTCGAGCAGAACTTATAAAACTCTCAACGAGGTCATCTATCACACCTCGTAAGTTCATAGGCTCATTCGGCAGCGATCCGATCGATGACCGGAAACTGTTGAGTACACTGGCCAGTCTGGTACGTCGAGAAGCGCACCGGCACGCCTATCACTAGCTTTGCCAAGGCCGGTATCTTCCTTAAGAATAATCCCGGCCTGGAGGCGCCGGATCTGCCCCTTATGGCTGGCAAGCCCAAATCCAGCACGGCACTCTAGAAGCCTATCGGCCTTGGGAAGGATCTACTGTAGCGGTGGGAAATCGGTCCATTGTCTCGGTCTTTATTGTTAAATAGGACCGGCGGTTGCAATGTTAAGTCCAACAGGCCTCCTAAAGGTCCATGCCCATAATCTGCTGAGAAACTTGTATAACAAGATAACCTATCTTTCCGCCACGCAAGTAAGTGTCAGAAGGGAGAACGGTGATACCGAAGTGCTGCTTCAGCACCCGCCGCAACGGTGGACGTTGGATCGGCGGGTCCTAACTTAAAGCCGTTCGATAATGGTGACATTAGCCAATCCACCGCCTTCGCACATGGTCTGCAAGCCATAGCGGCACCCTCTCTGTCCGAGGGCATACAGCAGGGTCGTCATCAGCTTGGTACCCGAACAGCCCAGCGGGTGTCCCAGTGCAATGGCACCGCCATAGACATTTAGCCGGGTAGGGTCGGCACCAGTGACCTGCAGCCAAGCCAGAGGTACCGGCGCAAATGCTTCGTTGACCTCGAACAGATCGATGTCGTTAATCGTGAGGCCGGCTTTCTTCAAGGCGCGCTGGGTGGCGGGAATGGGGGCTTCCAACATGATCACCGGGTCTTGACCTATTACCGTCATGTGGTGGATTCTTCCCAGCGGCTTGATTCCGAGGGTCTTCAGACCGCGTTCGTTGACAACCATCATTCCGGATGCCCCATCACAGATCTGGCTGGCGTTGGCCGCAGAGATGTGGCCGCCTTCTTTAACCGCCTTGACGCCACGGATACCATCAAGGGACACATCGAAGCGGATACCCTCGTCGACAGTATGTATTTCACCGTTGGCTCCCCCCTCCTGCATGCGCACCTCCAACGGTAGAATTTCATTCTCAAAGTTTCCCGCACGCGTGGCTTCGATGGCCCGCTGGTGGCTCAACAGAGAATACTCGTCCAGTTGATCCTTACTCAATTGGTACTTGGTGGCCATCATCTCAGCACCAACGAACTGGCTGAATTCGGCCACTTCAGGATAGCACTTCCGAATGCCGGGGCTCATGTAGTCACCGAGCCCGGCCTTGCGCGGCAGCACCACGCTGGCTCCCATGGGTACCCGGGTCATGCTTTCCACACCGGCGGCAATCACCACATCCATCACCCCAGACATCACTGCTTGCGCGGCGAAGTGCAGTGCCTGCTGCGAACTGCCGCATTGCCGGTCAACCGACGTGGCCGGCACCGACTCGGGAAAGCGCGAAGCCAGCACGGCGTTGCGTGCGATGTTGGATGCCTGCTCACCGACTTGGCCCACACAACCCATGATCACATCTTCAATCAGTGCCGGATCGGCCCCGGTGCGATCCAGTAAATTGTTGAGTATCTGCGCGGCCAGATCTACCGGATGCCAACCGGAAAGTCGTCCGCCCTTGCGGCCACCGGCAGTCCGGGTTGCCGCCACGATATAGGCTTCAGCCATGTTTATTTCCTCAAGTTGATCACCGAATCATTCCGGCGTGTGGGAGATGTCGTGCTATTTCACGGGATCGAAGCGACACGGCAATTTAACGCGGTGCCATGCGAATGGCCCCATCCAGGCGTACACTTTCGCCGTTGAAGTATCCGTTGGTAATCATTGCTTCGGCCAGTGCCGCAAATTCCTCGGGCTTGCCCAGACGTTTGGGAAAAGGTACCGAAACAGCCAGTGCCTGCTTGACGCTGTCAGGCAAGCCGGACATCAACGGCGTATCGAAGATGCCGGGCATGATGGTATTGATGCGAATTCCCTCGTTCATTAGATCGCGAGCGATCGGTAAGGTCATGCCGACGATAGCCGCCTTGGATGCGGCATAGCCCGCTTGACCGATCTGACCATCCTGAGCGGCCACCGAGGCCGTATTAACAATCACTCCACGCTCACCATTGGCCAACGGTTCCAGTTGCAGCATGCCGGCGGCCGACTTGGCAACACAGCGGAAACTACCAACCAGATTGATCTGGATGATTTTGTCGAACTCAGCGATAGGAAAATGTGTGATGACTCCGGTCTTCTTGGAGCGACTGGCTGTCTTAAAAGCATTGCCAATTCCGGCGCAGTTGAGCAGGATACGTTCCTGACCGAGCGTCGCACGTGCCTTGGTGAAGGCCGCATCGACATCGGTATCAGAGATCACATTCGCGTGACAAAATACGCCGCCAAGCTCGACGGCCAGCGCCTCGCCTTGCACTTCGTTGAGGTCGAACAATGCCACTTTGACGCCGGCAACGGCAAGGCTACGAGCCACCGCTGCACCTAGCCCAGAAGCCCCACCGGTCACGACGGCAGTAATCGATGAGTCAAGTTTCATGTACAGCTCTTTACATAAAGCAACGGCAGTAACAATACAGAATAGTCTGGTGTGCAGAATCGTCGAAAACGACGAATCGTTTTTGCTGGTCTCAATGGAACTGTGCTGACAAGTGACGCACTACACTGAAAAACTGATGACCTTGGCCGCCCCGCCCCACCCCAGTGTTGCCGGCTGTTTCAACGCCCGGTCCAGCGCGGTGTGCGCTTTTCATTGAAGGCCGCCATACCTTCTCGTGCATCTTCCGTCAACGCCATCGTGGCAATCTGGGTTTCGGTATAGGCAATAGCCTGCTCGAAGGACATCGCCTCAATGGCGCGCATGGCGGCCTTACCCCGCCGGATCGCGGTAGGTGACTTATCCACCAGTCGCTCCACCAACCAGTCTATTTTTGCATCCAACTCCGCTGCCGATACCACGTAATTGACCAGCCCATGCTCGCGCGCGACAGCCGCACCGAACGGCTCACCGGAAAGGCACCATTCACGCAGCACGCGCTGCGGTATCAGCCGTTGCATAAGGCTCAGTACCTGCATCGGAAATACCCCTACCTTGACTTCGGGTAAGCCGAAACGCACATGATCACTGGCTACCGCCATGTCGGTCATGCACAACAGTCCCATACCGCCGGCCATGCATACACCGTTTAGTCGTGCGATGCTGGGTAAAGTTGCCCGGGTCGCCATCCGTATCAGGTCCGCGTAACCCGTGGTGGGTTGGGAGTAATCGAAGGTGAAGCCCGCCCCAGGCTGTAGATCAGCACCAGCACAAAACGCCTTATCACCCACGCCGGTGAGCACGATGACGCGCACCCTGGAATCGGCATGCGCTTTCACGTAGCCTTTGCCGATATCGTCGATCATCGCCTGATTGAGCGCATTGCGCTTGTTCGGCCGGTTCAATGTTATCCAGTAAGCTTGCCCACGCCGCTCCAGTAATACCTGTGGCTGATCTGTCATTGCTTGTCTCTCCTGTAGCATGTCACGTGGTCATCTGCCGACCGGAACGGTGACTGCGTCGCCCGGGCGTCATCCTGGAACACAAGGTATCGTCTTGTCACTTCCTATCATCCAAGCCAACTGCGTGCGCACTGGCACGGTGGATACCGCAGTGCATATCCGGCCATTTGGGGGTTATGGCGGATGGATGACAGCGTTGGAATCATGGGCCTGCCCACTCCAGGCTCAAGGTGATCTTTCGCAACTTGTCCACCAGGGGGGCAGCTGGGTACGTCATAATGTTGTAATACATCCACCTCGCCCATCGCCGTGTCAGGTGCGCCGATACCGGCGACCCACATGGTCCCAGGATGCTGGGTGATAGGTATTTCGACTGCGACTGGATAGACATTGAAGTTCCACTGGATATACGGACTCCGACCCAATCTAAGAAAATGGACTCGGCAACCTTTAGCACAGATATCGCTCGAAACCGGTTTCTTATCACCCATCGGCCTTCTGCGTGCCTGCCTGATGCAGTGTCGATGGGTGGATCTCAATCTCTGCCAGGACCTGCGCCGCGGCGACCTGCTCGCCTTCAGCAACGCTCAGCGCAATCACCGTACCGGTTACCGGAGCTTGGTGCACATGCTCCATCTTCATCGCATCCAGCACCAGTACCGGCTGTCCTGTCGACACGGTATCGCCAATGCCAACCAGGACAGCAACCACACGTCCGTTCATCGATGCGCGGATTTTCCCATCGCCCGCAGCATCCCGACCGTGGATAGTGGCGGCATGGGTACGATCTTCGACGTGGTAGGCACGGCCGCGATAGCGCAGCAGCAACAGGTTGCGGTCGCGGACCAGTACAGCACATTCGGTGAGGCCATCGCAGGCGAAGCGCACCCGGTCACCTTCAACTTCGAGCCACTGCAGCTCAAGCGTCTTTTCCGCAAAGCTGACCTGGAACCGGCTACCAACGCACTGGGTCACTTCAGCCGCACACGGCTCAGCACCGATATCGAAATTGAACGTCACCGGAAGCTGGTGAGCAATGCTTCTGACGCCGGCATCTGTACAGCCACGTTCGTCGGTAACATACAGTATCACCGCCGCCAGTGCGCTGGCGCGTACGTGGCTATCCGGGTTTTCTTCCAGCAACAACGGGCCATGCTCGGTAACGAAGTCGGTAGTGGCCGCTCCGGCAATAAAGGCCGGATGCCGCAGGCATTCGATCAGAAAAGCCTGGTTGGTGTCCACGCCCAAGGCCACCGAGTCCTCCAGCCCGCCGAGCAGCTTGCGCCGTGCCGCTTCACGATCACTACCGCTCCCGATTAATTTGGCGATCATGGAGTCGTAGAACGGCAGCACCTCCGCACCGGATTCCAGGGCATGTTCAACGCGAATTGAATCGGGCATTTGCCATAGCAGCATGCGCCCACTCTGCGGCATAAACGATTTCGCTGGATTCTCCGCACACAGCCGCACCTCAATGGCGTGCCCGCACCAACGCACCTGCTCCTGCTGTAGTGGCAGCGGCTCACCGGCAGCGATGCGCAACTGCCATTCCACCAGATCCAGTCCGGTGATGGCCTCGGTCACCGGGTGTTCCACCTGGAGCCGGGTGTTCATTTCCATAAAGAAAAAGTTGCCATCCCTATCCAGTAAGAACTCCAGCGTGCCGGCACCTTCGTATCGGATGGTCTTAACCGCTGTTACAGCCGTAGCACCCATTTGCGCACGTAAGTTAGGACTCACCGCCGGTGACGGGGCCTCCTCCACCACCTTCTGGTGACGACGCTGGATCGAACAGTCGCGCTCACCCAAATGGATCGCATTACCGTAGCGGTCAGCCATAATCTGGATTTCGATATGTCGCGGGGCAACGATGGCACGCTCCAGGATCACTTCCATATCGCCGAAAGCGTTCTGCGCCTCTGAACGTGCGCTGCGCAGTGCATCCGCAAAATCAGCCGCTTGCGGCACCAGACGCATACCTCGGCCACCGCCGCCAACCGTGGCCTTGATCATGATCGGGAAACCGATCTTCTCAGCCTGCTCCAACAGATTTTGCTCGCTCTGATCCTTGCCTTGATAGCCCGGTACGCAAGGTACCCCGGCATCCGTCATCAACTGCTTGGCACCGGCCTTATTGCCCATGGCAACGATGGCCTCAGCCGAAGGGCCGATGAACACGATGCCGGCCTCACGACAGGCACGCTCAAGTTTGGCGTTTTCAGCGAGGAAGCCATAGCCAGGATGAATCGCATCGGCCTTGCTCAGTCTGGCCGCCTCGATGATTGCCTCAATGCGTAGGTAGGATTGCGCCGGCAACGCGTCACCGATGCATACCGCCTGATCGGCCGTGCGAACATGGCGAGACAGGCGGTCGGCACTGGAGTACACGGCCACGGTATGGTAGCCCATTACATGAGCGGTACGTATTATACGCAGAGCGATCTCGCCCCGATTGGCAATGAGAATCTTGCTGAAAGGCGTGGCCTGGTTCATGTGTATAGCCATTCCGTGAAATTTTTCTGGCCTTGTCGAAGTACAGCCTGGCACTTCTGTGTCGTAGCGGCAGCCATGCACGGCAGGTGCTGCATCAAGGACGCGCTACCGAGAACTGGATCCGTTGGGGCTCGCTCACATCAGCCTCCCGGCAAACCGAGAGAACGTAGGCAAGTACCGCACGGGTATCGCGTGGGTCGATGACCCCGTCGTCGAGAAGCCGGGCACTGGTAGTGAAGACATCCATTTGGCTATCGAAGGTGCGGATGATTTGCTGCTTGAGCGCAGTCAACCTTTGCTGGTCAACCTTGCCTCCCTTACGCTTCATAGCGGCCTCGGTAACGATGCTCATCGTCTCCGCCGCCTGCTCGCCGCCCATCACCGCCGTCTTGGCGTTGGGCCAGGAGAAACAGAAACGCGGATGGAAGCCACGCCCACACATGCCGTAATTACCGGCCCCAAAGGATGCGCCGCAATATAGTGTGATTTGCGGCACCGTGGCATTGGTTACCGCTTGGATCATCTTGGCGCCGTGCTTGATGATGCCGCCTTGTTCGTAATCGCGGCCCACCATGAAACCGGTCGTGTTGTTCAGATACAGGATCGGGATGCGCGCCTGACAGCAGGTCTGTATGAAATGCGTTGCCTTGGTGGCCCCGGCTAGGTCAATGGGGCCATTATTGGTGATGATGCCCACGGGTAGGCCTTCAATGCGGGCATGTCCACAAACTGTAGCCGGGCCATAATTGGCACTGAATTCGAGAAATTCGGAATCGTCGACAATTCGTGCGATGACTTCCTTCATGTTGACCGGACGCTTGTAATCCATCGGCATGATCCCAAGTAATTCTTCAGCGGCATAACGTGGTGGGCGAATGCCGTCAGAGTGGATCGACGCACTCCGGTGTCCCCAATCCAGGCTTGCCACGATCTCGCGCACCAAGCGCAGGGCATCGCGGTCATCCTCAGCCAAATAGTCACCAAGACCCGACACGCTGGTGTGCATTTCAGCACCACCCAGTTCTTCTTCAGTGGCGACCTCACCGGTCGCGGCCTTGAGTAATGGCGGGCCGGCGAGGAAAGCACGCGAGCGACCGCGCACCATGATGATGTAGTCGGACAAGCCAGTCTGGTAGGCTCCGCCGGCAGTCGACGAACCGTGGGTCACCGTTACTACCGGCAACCCGGCTGCGGACAGTCGCGCCAGGTTACGAAACATACTGCCGGCACGGATGAATTGCTCAACGCGATATTCGAGCAGATTAGCGCCAGCGCTTTCGACCAATTGCACAAACGGCAGCTTGTTTTCCAGCGCCATTTCCTGTATCCGCAGCTGCTTGTCCAACCCCATGGTCATGGCCTGCATGGCACCTGCCTTAATACCGGAATCGGAGACGGTGAGCATGACGCGTACGCCAGAGATATCACCGATACCGGTGATGATTCCGCCACCCGGCACGCTCTTATCCGGGTTCGGCGTGTCCATGCAGTAGCCCGCCAGAGTCGAGAATTCGAGGAAGGTTACCCCGGGATCCAGTACCAAGGCGATTCGTTCCCGTGGTAACAACTGACCGCGTTTTTCGAAGCGTGCCCTTGAAGCGGCCGAGGTGTTACGGGTGCGAGATTCCAGGGTACGCAGTCGCTCAAGCAACGCAAGCATGCCATCCCGGTTGGACAGATAGGGATCGGAGTTAGTCGAGATTTGCGTTTCTATAATAGTCATATGTGGCTTACGTTGTGCATTCTAACCCGCGGCATAAAAGGCCCAGCAGGTGCCGCCGTGCGTTTTTCATATCCCAACATTTGTTTACTATAAATGCCCGGCTGGAAACCTTCTTGTGCCAAGTGGCTGTTGTACATTTAAAGGAGAACTAGCTGGGCAATCTGGTCAACAGACTTGAACCCGAATAACCGTCTCACAAGACATCACCCGCTTGTCATCCTGGTTGGACACCTCAATGTCAAGGGTTAGAACTCTTTTTTTATTATTCAGTTTGTAGGTTTTCAATACCGTTAACGTGCCATGCGGGGGGCATCGGGAAACCCCGGCAGTTTTCAGGTGATAGGCTGCATGCTCATCCCTCTGGGGCAATCCCGGCCAAGTACATCCATCCTGATCCACTCAATCCTTACGGCAGTCATAGTATGGAAGCCGGAGGCAACCAACCAGCCAAAGGGTCCCGAACAAGTGGCTTCTTCGTCAATATAAAAATGTTGGGGATCATTACGTTGCGAAAAATCTAGGATATCCGCTTTGCTGAGCGTCACCGGAGGGGCTGTAAAAATTTGTCTAATTTCATTGTATTCGTTCGGTATAATGAGATGTGCCGCTTGCAAACGGCGCGGCGCTTTAGGCGAGCCTGCACAATCGCCCCCCACGTTCTACTGTCCCGTTCTACTGCGATATGCGGACGCTGCAGCAGGCCCAGGTCTGCAGAGCATGACCTGATTCACCGCCAATAGGTAGTGACAGCCTGCAGAAAATGCACTACAAGTTGGATCATTCCCGTCCAAATAGGTATAGAGGTGTGGCCAACCGACTGATGCCTTGCTCGGCTGCCGCCGTACGCTGACGCTCCAGTGCACTTAGATATCCGGGACGCTGTTTGAGGCGCTGCCAATAAGCGGCAACTGCCTGCGGAAAATATGCGGCAAGCTGGATCATTTCCGCCAACATGAGCGCGTAACCCACCGAGATATCCGCCGTGGTGAAGCGCTCCGCACATAAGTAATCGCGTGCCGAAATCGCCGTATCGACGGCCCGCAGTCGGGCTAGGAACCATTGCTTGTAATCCTCCACTACTTGTGGCAAACGGCGCTCCGGCGCTTCAAAGTGACCGTAGCGCACCACCAGTGTCTGCGGGAAAGTTAGGGTCGCTTCGCTAAAGTGCAGCCAGTTAAGATAGGTGCCATAAGCGGGGTCGGACACCGGCACATCCAGATCGGTTGGGCCGTGGCGGCTGGCCAAGTACTGGCAGATCGCTGCCGATTCGGTCATCAATATGTCGCCATCGAAAAAAGCAGGAATCGTCCCTAATAGGTTGATCTGTAGGTAGCTCTTGTCACGTACACGTGGGGGGAACGGTAGCATCTTGAGTTCATACGACAACCCCATCTCCTCCATAGTCCACAGCGGTCGGAAGGAGCGGGCATTTTCACAATGATAAAGCTTAAGCATGTTGTTCCCTTGTCTTAATTATGAGATGACGATGGTGAGGTGTGGAGTAAGGTCGGAAGCAGTCGATCCAGGAGGTTTGTTGGATCCCGACACGCCAATGGCTACCACACTATGCACCCGTGACACCCCACGTTTGAGCATCATGTACCGGCACCGGGATGGTCAGGTCGAGCAGCATCTGTGCGTAGGTCTTGCCCTGTGAATCCAAGCGCAGTGATATCACACCGCCACCGTCAAGGGTGGCGTACAACAGAAAGTTCATAGCGTGGATGCCGGGTAAGTCAAAGCGCTCGACCCGACCAGTGGTGACATATGCGAAATACTGCTTCACGGTCGCGGCGGTTAAACCAGCCCGCAGCACGGGCAAGTATTCCGGGCGGCGAGCGACTACACCGATGTTAGCCTGATCGCCCTTGTCACCGCTACGCGCAACTGCCAGTCGCCACAGCGGCACCTGGACACTATCTATTCTGGAGGGCGGGGGTGGCACGGGTGTATCTAAGTTGTCCGTCACCCCGTCCACCGGACCTTCATGACCCTTGCTGACGGTGTGCGCGATGGGCACAGACTGACCGTCTAGGTGAACTTCCACCGCCACCTGATCCTTATCCAGCAAGAACGAAAAGAGCCGTACCAGTGACGTCGGTCGGGGCCGCCCAGGGGTCAACATGGTGAGTCCAGGCGACATCGACAGCGCCGTACCCAAAAATTCCTTGGAGAACAGCTCTACTCCTTCGCGTCGTGCATGATGCACGCCCAAACGCAACACTACTTCTCGATTCTGCAGCGCTTCAGGGCGGGCATTAGGGCCGTAGACCGATTCGCTACCGATGACCTGTAAGGCCGTCTTGCGGTAATCGCCCCAACGCAGTTGCTCAAGTAGTCGGCGGGTCTTACCAAGAATCGCCTCACCCTGCCGCTGCGCCTTGCGCACAGCCTGTCGGCCTGCTACCGCAAATGTCCCAATACAACCGAAGCCGTCGGCATAGGTGGCGCTGACCTTGTAGCTGGCAGTGGGTTCGCGGCCATGAGCACCGGATACTAATACCCGATCCGGGCCGACCTGCCGCATCGTCACTTGGGTGAAGTCACAGCTCACGTCGGGCAGCAGATAGGCAGCCGGGTTGCCGATCTCGTAGACCATCTGCTCACCGACACTAAGTGGTGACACCAGACCGCCGGTACCGGCTGGCTTAGTCAACACAAAGCTGCCGTCGGCGTTGACCTCGGCAATGGGATAACCCGTATTTTCCCATCCTTGCTCGCTCTCTTCCCAGTCAGTGAAGTTACCACCACTGGCCTGGGCGCCGCATTCAATGAGGTGACCGACCAGGCTAGCGGCTGCAAGGCGTTCATAGTCATCGGGTTTCCAGCCGAACTCGTGGATCAATGGTCCTGCAGCGAGAGCGCTATCAACACAACGTCCGGTGACAACGATATCTGCGCCGGCGTCGAGAGCTGCGGCGATGGGGAAGGCACCGAGATAGGCGTTCATGCTCATCAGTCGCCCTGGCAGGGGTTCACCCGTAGCCATTTCGCGGATCTCCTGTCCACGTAGTTCGTCGATGCGGGGCAGCAAGTTATCGCCTTCCACCGTACCGATCTTCAGCGGTACCCCCACTTCCTCTGCAAGTTGCTTTAGCGCCCGGTAGCAAGCCTGCAGATTGATACCACCGGCATTGGCGATGACCTTGATACGCTTATCCATGATCTGACCAATCAGCGGTTTCATCACCCGTGAGATAAAATCCGTTGCATAACCCAGCTGCGGATCGATGGCCTGCGCCTTGCCCAAGATCGACATGGTAATTTCTGCCAGATAGTCAAAAATCAGGTAGTCGATCCGACCGGATTGAAGCAGTTGGAACGGTGCGCACACCGAATCACCCCAGTAGCCTGAGGCCCCACCGATTCTTACTATTTTGTCAGCCATAGGTATGGTCTATCCTCGTTGCTATGAACAGCTAGAATCCGAGCTGGCGGGCTGCCAGGTCGCGCATAATTTCCTCAGCACCGCCGCCGATAGCATTGACGCGCACTTCACGGTAGATCCGTTCAGATTTCGTTCCTCGGATGTAGCCGGCACCGCCCAGAGTTTGTACGGCTTCGCGAGCACAGAACTCCATCGTCAGGGTGGCCTGGTTCTTCAACAGGCAGGTATCCGCTACCGGGTTGTCACCGTTCTCCACACGCCAAGCTAGGTTTTCCAGATAGGCTTGGGTCGCATTAATACGCATGGCCATGTCAACCAGCTTGTGTCGTATTACCTGGTGATTTATCAGAGGTTGGCCGAAGGTTATGCGTTCGCGCGCATAAGTAACCACCTCATCCAAGCAGGCCTGGGAAAAGCCATTGCAACCGGCGGCTAGGAATAGCCGCTCGTGATTGAAGTTCTGCATAATGAGGCGCGAACCACCGTTTTCCTGGCCGAGTAGGTTCTCTACCGGCACGCAACAGTCATCGAAATACAGTGTGGCTGTGTCCGAGCACCAATATCCCATCTTTCGTTCTAGCTCGGTACGGGAAAAGCCGGGGGTATCGCGCTCGATCAGCAGCAGCGAAATACCCTTGTGACCGGGCTCGCCGGTGCGTACTGCCACCGTGTAGTAGTCAGCACGCATACCCGAAGTGATAAAGGTCTTAGAGCCATTGACCACATAGTGATCGCCATCGCGACGGGCTGTGGTACGTAGAGCCGCCACGTCCGAGCCGCCGCTGGGCTCGGTGATGGCCAACGCGCTGATCTTTTCGCCCGATAGAATCTGGGGGACTACACGTGACTTTAGTTCCGGTCTGGCGTTACGCACGATCGGTGGCGTACCAATGGTATGACTGAACAGGCTAGCCAGCAGGCCGCCGACACCGGGCCGAGCCAGTTCCTGAGCCCCCACGATCAGATAGAACAGATCCGCTTCGATACCGCCGTATTCTTCGGGGTAACCCATCGGGATCAGGCCGATGTCGGCGGCCTGCTTGTATAGCTCGCGGGGAAAGCTGCCGGCTTCGTCCCAACCCGCCGCATAGGGTTCGATCTCGCTTGCCACCCAGCGCTGCAGTGTCTCGCGATAGGCTTGGTGTTCGGCAGTGTAGTAGGGACTGTGCCCAGTAGTCATAGTTATGCTCCCGACAATGGTCGCGCCCGACAGGACTGAATACATGGAGGTCGCTGATGGGTGTAGAGATCCGCGCTTTCGCAGCGGCGTGTGCTGTAGCTCAGGTCATAGATAGATTGGCGTTATCAATCAGGTTCTGGCGTAATTCATGCTTGCGCACCTTGTCGGTGGTGGTATGCGGTAGCACCTCCAGCTTGACGAGATATTTGGGGATCTTGAAATGGGCCAACTTGCCTTCGCAATCGGCAGGATCGAAGTGTGGATGCAAGACGACCTTGGTGCCCTTGTCGAGAGCCGGTAGGGTATGGACATTGAGCCCACCGATATGAAATAGCGGTGCAACGGTCAGCTCCCCGTACTTCCAACACCGGTCGTCAACGACCAGCGCCTCCCGCTGGGAATGATGCTGCGCGTGATAGCTCAGCCAATCATCAATGCCAGCGATAAAATGAACCACATCTGTGTGCCCGTTGTATGTTTGTCCCATTAGCCCGGCCCTCCTGTATGCTGCCCCACCCAAGGCAGACGTTCCACTTTCACCACGCCGTCACCATACGGCTTACAAAGTAATAACTGAAACCGGGCACAAGCACTCCAAGAAATACAGGCTAGTCATCCCAACGCCTTGCCACACACCCCGTAACCCGGTGCTCTGATATGTCCTTGCACGGCGCTGCATCAACGAATGTGCAATATTCAGCAACCCGTCGAGACTGGATCGCGATTGACCTTAGCAGTGCCCTCGACAGGGGTCTTGCGTCAACTGGCTGGGCCGAACCCAAAACTCGCAAAAGGCTAGGATCAACACCCACCTTGAGCGGTTTCTACCGTGGTCGTTCTTCACGGCAAGCAGTAGATCGACGCGCTTGCCGGAAACGGTGTGGCAATTAAATGTAGACACCGGTACGGTTATTTAGATGCGGGTTTCAGCAGCAAAATCGGTATCGACCAGCGTTTCGTTGGTGACGCATGGATAAAGCCGCCTCATCTCGGCCATCAACATATCCACGGGCACGTCGCGCCAGCTGCCGTGATAAACCAGATACTCCATGTAGCGCTGACCGGAGTTGTCGTACGAATGGAACAAGGCATCGTGGCGTCCATCAAACTTGAGCAGCGACACATTCAGTCGCCGGCACAACCGCGCATCAAAGATGGGTGTCGCCCTGACCCAGTGATCACCCAGATACAACTCAGCGAAGCCGTGGTAATAGAAAATATCGGTATCCATCAGCTGGCGTAACCTGGCCGTGGTTAGATGGTTGCGAACATCGGCCAGGCCAATGCGGGCCGGGATGCCCAGGTGGCGCGCGCTAGCACTCAGCAGCGCAGCCTTGGCCACACAATAACCGCGCCCAGCTGCCAGACAACTGCTAGCTCGGTAGCTTTCGCGATCGGCTGCATTGAAGTATGGGGTATAGCTGATGTCGTCACGAACCGCATCGTACAGATATCGGGCAATGTCGACCGGGGTCTGCATCCCCTTTGCGGCGCGCTCGGCAAAAACCCGCACCTGGGGATGGTCCGAATCGATATATTCTGTTGCTGGCAAATAATCGCCGGGATCAAGTTTTTCTGCCTTGAAAATCATCAGGTTTAGCCTTTTCGATCAGGTCATACTTAAAAAATTATACCTGATTGAATTTCCGGTCCCATGTGGTTCCGGTGAATGAAATATCCCGGTCACGCCTTGGCAATCTCACGTTGGCAACGGTGTACGTACAGTGCTGGAAGCAGGTTGGTTGAAAGCAGTGCGCTGAACACGACGCCACCCATCACCACGATGGCCAGACCCTGTTCCGGGGCCGCACCAGCACCCCATCCCAGGGCGATGGGCAACATCCCGAGTAGCGCAGTTAAGGTCGTTAACACAATGGGCCGCAGACGGACATGTACTGCTTCACGTATAGCTTTTTCAACCGCCATACCCTCCCGCTCCAAGCGCTGCGTATAAGTCAACAAAACGATACCGTGGTTGAGACTCACCCCGACCAAGGTTAGAAATCCGATCAGACTGGTGACATTCAGACCCACCCCGCTAACAATCAGCGCCAGCAATCCCCCGGTTAGTGCCAGGGGGCAGAGTAAAACTGTCCAGCAATACCCTGGCATTGGGCAAAGGCAGAAAGTTGACCGGTACCAATCCGGCGCCGGCAAGTGAAAGTGCCAGCAACAGCAGTACGCTCGCCGCACTCAGCCACGGGCGCCGCAGTGTGAAGCCGAGTATTCGTGAATTGACGCGTTCCAGCCACTGCATGAACGTAAGCGTCCGGGCAACAACAGGGTAGACGCTACCCGTTCAGATCAGCCATG
>CAYOLM010000009.1:0-19372 GCA_964404785.1 uncultured Mizugakiibacter sp. | reverse complement strand
CCGAGAGGATCTCCCTGAATACGGATACGCCGTTTCCCATCCTGTTCGATATACAGCGTAAAGGGCTGCATTTCGCCACTGGAAAGTAGAAAAACCTGTGGATGAGTTTGCTTCTCGGAGGCCAAAGCAACGTCCAGACCCTGTAATTGCAAGCTGAACTGGAGATCGCGAGGTAATCGACGTGGACGCATCAAACCACCACTGTGCAGACGATGCCATTTACCCGACTCATCGAGCTGGTAGAACTGCCAACCGTGTAGCCAAAACCCGAGCGCAAGATTACGACCCTGCATCTCCGCTTCTTCATGCGCAAGGCGTATCACGCTAGTCAAGCGCTTGGCGGCAAGTTTTGCTTCATCGTGGTCGGTGACCGACAGACTCATCACCGCCACGCCAGTCATCAGGCCGATGATTAACATCACCACCAGCAACTCCACCAGTGTGAACCCCGATATCCGGCGATGCCTGGCGACGGGTGCGGATCTAGGCAAGCGCTCGCTCCCTAGCCCCGTCTCATGATGGTTTGGTATTCCAACTGTTAATGTCATCCTTATTCCCGGAAATACCGTCCGGGCCCTTTGACCAGATGTCGTATTCACCGTGCTGCCCTGGAGACAAATATTGATAGGTGTGCCCCCATGAATCCTTGGGTAAAACATGGATATAACCACCTTGACGCCAATTATCCGCAGAAGGATCGCCAGCAGGTTTCTTGACCAACGCCTGCAGACCCTGATCGGTCGATGGATAATGGCCATTATCCAAGCGATACATAGCCAACGCCGATTCCAGAGCCCGTACATCCGCCGTGGACTTGGCGATACGCGCATCCTCAGCCCGACCGATGACATTGGGGATAATCAACGTCGCCAATACGGCGATAATCACCACCACTACCATGATTTCGATCAACGTAAAGCCCTTCTGGACACGCCGCCCAATACTCATAGCCACCTCATAGTTGCCGACCGGATTAGCTGACTAGGCAGCATACACGGGTGGGCTATCAGGGGGAATGGACGGCTTTGCTCAATATGACATGAGTCTAGTTATCAGGTCCCATCTGATTCTTTGGCTGTCTAACAAACAGTTCAGGTCGATCTTTGCGCCGGGTGCGGAGCGCTTGCAAGTGCGTTTAGCAGCCGAGTGCTCGTTGTGGCGGGTGTTCGTTGTAGAACTTTTTATAGCGCTCCAGCGTGGCTCACAGATCATCACGACGATGAAAACGGGTGGTGGCGAGAATGTCGATGATGCACCCGTTAAAACGTTCAACCATGCCGTTGGTCTGAAGGAGCCTTGTTCTTGCTGGTGAAGCAATCGGTGAACTGACTGCCGTTGTCGGTCAGCAGCTTCTCGATCTTCATCGGTGCCTTCATCTTCAAGCGACGCAGGAAGGTCATCGTGGCGTTGGCGTGAAGGTGCCGATTCATACGTGATCTCGCTGGCCTAAGAGTTCTTGCAAAGCTTCTCAAGCAACGAGCAAAGCGTAGCTCCTCGGCACTATGGAATCATAGGGAACCTGTCATCTAAGCTTTCAACCGTCCTTTTCGCCTGAGTGAGTTGGCGGGGATTCAACAACGAAGCGCCTCGCGGTATCAAACATCTTTCGCCCCCATCTCACAATACAATCCCTCATAGACAAACGCACTGCGGATAGCCTTACAATCCTGCTCACCCACGCCAGCCTGACGCATGCTGGTGTGCCATTGTGCGCGCACGGTATCGGTAACGCTCCTGAAGATTACTTCTGCGTCCTCAGTGTCGAGCAGGAACCGTCCCGCTCCGCCCACAAGGTTTGACTTGTTGGCCAGCCGACCGGCCGGGCCGTATTTCATAGCGAGGTCGCGGCGACCGAGCGTCACGACCGGCATTGGCGTCAAGTCATAGGCAGGACTAAGTCGCCACGTTTTGTCCTTGGCGAGCAGCGCATGATTGCGCGGGTGATCGTCGAGATTCGAGATCGCCGCGTTGAAGCACATGCGCGCGAACAATTCGTGCAGATCGTCTTCGGGCCGCGCGCTGGCGCGGCGGAGCTCATCGGCCAGCAGCAGGTATGACCAGCGGCCACGAGCGGTCTGATTGTCTTCAGATTGCAGCAAGGTGAGGGCGCTCACCATGCGGTGACGGTTATAGCCTTCGCCGTCCCACTCGCGGTCGAAGCGCCGAACCAGCAGCACGTCACGCCCGCCGATTGTTTCGATGCGGCTGTCAGCGGCATTGATGCCGCAGTTCCTGGCCAGAACCAGCAGGGCATGCTCAATACGCGGATGATTCCAGCGATCATCATAACGACCTAACTTAGCGAGCCAGAGCGTGTTGTCGTCCTGCACCACTGCCTTCGGACGGGCTCCGCCCATTGAGGTGCCTTCCAGCAATAAGTCTTCCGCCTGTGCATGGGTGGGGCCAGCGAGGTCGGGACCATCGGCGTTGATCGCATCGGCGGCGGCTTGCAGATGGTCCAGATCGAGTATGCGATTGAATTTCCGTCGGGGTGCCGGTGGCGCTACCCCCAAACCGAAACCTAGCGCGCCCGCACGGTCGTCAGCACCTTGCATCAGGTAGTCGAACTCTTCGAGTTGCGTATGACCGCTGTGTTTTTCGATGACACGGCGTCCCCAATAGTCCGGCATGGAATCGCGGATCGCGCCGAAGAAGCCGCTCATCCGCGCCGTCTCGTAGGTTCGGGGTGCAAGACGCAACTCGACCGGATCAAGTTCTACCGCGTCGCTGCGTTGCAGGTAGTTGCGGCCATAGACGAATTCTCCGAACGGGGTAGCGTCACGGGTCTCGGACACGCGAAAACGGCCCGCCGTGACGAACTCCGTCTGTCCGGGCAGGACGACATAGACGAAGCATTCGCGATCAGAAGTCATTGTCGAGCTTGCGAGTGCGCGGGGCTTCCTTGGGGTTCCTGGCGCTTTCCAGAACTTTACCTTCCTCGTCGTGCTCGGGATCGGCTAGCTCGCTCATCTGGTTCAGCAGGCCGAGCGCCCAGAGCGCACCCGCATAGGCTGCCATCGACGTGCCCGGCTTGCCTTTCTCAAGATCGGCGACGGTGAAACGCGAGGCACCCATGCGATCCGCCACGTCCTGGATCCGCAGCTTGCGGCGCAGACGCGCCGTACGGATGTCCCGGCCCAGTCGCTGGAGAGCGTCTGCGACAGCGGCGGGCGGGGTCTCGTTGATCCTGCTAGTATTCGCCATGATGCTTTGAGCCTACTTAAGAATCACTTGTATTGGTTCAAGCCATCATATAGCCGTTTTACTGTCTCAATCAATGAATTAAAGGTATTTTGTTTGTTTGAGGCTACGTATAGGCAATATATGATGCTTCAAGAAAACTTTATGGCCCTTTAGGTTTCGGGTGGAGGAACCGGGGATCGGTTTAAGAAATCGCGATTTTCCTTACTATGGCGAGGAGTCTGTCGGGCTTGAAGGGTCGTTGCGAGGAGGATAAAAAATCGAAAGCAGTTTGTTGAGATTTTGAGGCAAATAGTGGTTCTATTTAACGATAAAGAGCGAGAAAATAGACCGATTTTCCACTACCGTAGTAGATTCTTGCCAAGTCCGACAGGCTCTAAAACACCCGGAAACGAGAAAGGCCCGGTTTTTAGCCAGGCCTTTCTCGTAAGTGCTTAATTTTGGTGGGCCGTACTGGGTTCGAACCAGTGACCATCGGATTAAAAGTCCGGTGCTCTACCAACTGAGCTAACGGCCCGCTAGAGCGCGCCAGTTTAGCAAACTCTGGGGCCTATGCGATATCTCTGGCTTCACCTCGAGTACATGGGGAAAAGAGAAAGTTCAGCAATATCCGGTCGGATCATCAACACCGGCTTGCTGAAATCCCTGTGCTCGTAGCCGACAAGCATCACAGTGACCGCATGCCCGACCCTGGGTATCAGCCTGATAACAGGAAACGGTCATGGAAAAATCGACTCCCAGGCGCAGGCCTTCACGCACGATATCGGCTTTACTCATGGTGATCAGGGGCGCGCAAACCTGTAAGCCCGCACCTTCGACACCGGCCTTGGTGGCCAGATTGGCGAGTTGTTCGAAGGCGGCCACGAACTCTGGCCGACAATCAGGATAGCCTGAATAATCGACTGCATTCACCCCGCAATGCAGTTCGTAAGCGCCAACTACCTCGGCCCAACCCAGGGCAATGGATAGCATGATGGTATTGCGTGCGGGGACGTAGGTGACGGGAATACCGATGCCCCCCTGCTGGGGCACCTCAATATCGTCGGTCAAGGCCGAACCACCGATCGCACGCAAATCAACGGCTACCCGTTTATAGGCTACGGCACCGAGGCTGGACGCCAACCGCCTGGCCGCTTCAAGTTCGGCACCATGCCGCTGCCCGTAGGCTACGCTTAGGGCGTAACAGTCCAAACCCCGCTCCCTGGCTAGAGCCAGCGTAACGGCAGAATCCATACCGCCCGAGAGGAGCACCACCGCTTTAGCCATGCATAATCCATCCTGTTTCAAAGCTTTCAATCATAGAGGCGCGCACCAGCGACATGTCGGCCTGGCTATCAATGTCCCGGTTGATTGCCCCACAGCAGTTTGTGTAACTGCAGCTGGAAACGTACCGGGAGCCGGTCGCTGAGGATCCATTCTGCCAGTTCCCGTCCGGATAGATGGCCATGAACAGGGGAAAACAACACGTCACAGCGTTGTTCAAGCTGATGCTCACGCAGCATGCCACAAGCCCACTCGTAATCGTGCCGGTCGGCGAGCACAAACTTGATCTGGTCATGAGACTGCAGACAATCCAGATTCTGCAGATGATTACGGGCCATTTCCCCTGAGCCAGGCGTCTTTAAGTCCATGACTTTACGAACCCGAGTATCCACCTCACTTATATCCAGAGCACCGGAAGTCTCCAGGGAAACGCAATAACCTCGATCACACAACAATCCAAGTAATGCGATGCAGCGGTGTTGGGCTAGGGGCTCGCCCCCGGTTACGCAGACATGCCGCGTGCCATAGACGGCCACCTGTTCAAGAATAGCCTCAAAATCCATCCAGCTGCCACCGGCGAAGGCATAAGTGGTATCACACCACACGCAACGCAAGGGGCAACCTGTAAGCCGAATAAAAATCGTCGGCCAACCCACTGCATCGGCTTCACCTTGCAGGGAATAAAAGATCTCACTGATACGCAGGCGCGAAGACCGCACCGGTACGGTCACCGCCGAACTCATGGGTTACTTACCGCTCTGCAACTGAATCGTGCGCAGCCGATCCTTGGCCAACCGTGCAACCTCGGTTCCAGGGTAGGCCGCAATGACCTGCTGAAAGGTGGCCATAGCATCCTTGAAACGGTGTAACTCAAACTGGCAGTAACCGATTTTGAGTTCGGCCGCCGGAGCCTTGTTGCTGGCAGGATAGGTATTCAGAAGCTTGCGAAAAGTATCGATCGCCACCTGATAGTTACCGGTGACATAATACGACTCACCCAACCAATAGGCGGCATTGGGTGCCAGTTTGGCATGCGGATGGGCCTTGAGAAAAGCAGCGAAGCGCCGTGCTGACTCGGCATAGTCGCCGTCCCTGAGAAACTGGAAGGCTCTGTTATAGGTGCTTTGCAGAACCTGTTGAGATGCAGCGGCGACCGCTGCGTGCCTCGCCTGTCTGAGCTCACCCGGTTTGCCTTTTCCGGCAACGCCCTTCCCTATGACAACCGAAGTGCTCGCCGCCGCCGCAGGTACCGTTGCACCTGGAACGGTCGTTGCGGTGGATGCAGGTGAGGCGGGTGAAGATTGCCGAAGTTTTTTTTGCAGATGGCTGATGCGGGTGTCCAAATCGAGATATTGGGCCTTTTGCTGTTGTGACATCAGTTGGATCTGATGTTGCAGAACTTCGATCTGCCCTTGCTGCTGGCGAAGCTGTTGTTCAAGACCGCTGATGCGGTTGAGCAAGCTCAAAGTACCCTGTTGGCTACTTCGTAATTGCTGTTCGACCACGGTCACCCGATCAGCAAGACTGGACTGGCCCTGTCCAAAGGCTGATGCGGCACCCAAGACAGTGATGGCAAACGCCATCACTGTCCCGGAATACCAACGGAGTCGCAAAACAATCATCCTTTATTGGTGTAAACGATATCGACACGACGGTTTTTGGCCCAACAGGTATTCGTGCGCTGACGACATACTGGACGTTCCTTGCCGTAACTGATTACCGTGAATTGAGCTGGTGATGCACCCAGTGCTTGCATCGACGTCTCGACCGATTTGGCCCGACGCTCACCCAAGCCAAGGTTGTACTCGCGCGTGCCACGCTCATCGGTATTGCCCTCAAGAGTCACCCGGGCAGTCGGGTTGTCCACCAGGTACTTCGCTTGGCAGGCAACGATATTGTCAAATTTTGCTTTGATGTTGCTCTTATCGAAATCGAAATAAATTGATCGTGTACGCAGACAAGGATTGCTCGCCAGATCGGCCGGGGTAAATTTGGCGGGGCCGGTAGGCTTGGCCGGAACAACCTTGGCCGGCGGCGGGGGTGGCGGGGGCGGTGCAGGTGGCTGAGGTTTGACTTCCTGCGTGCTGGCGCAGGCAGCCAATCCAATAGATAGTACGGCGGCCAGGGAAACGCGGATTAATGAGTTCATGGCAGGCTCTCGACAACAGGGTGAAGGGAAGGTGAAAATCTGTCCAACACGTACCTTACGGCTTCCGATAAGGGCCCCAGGCGGGAGACTGAACATTGCCGTTGACCAGAGAGAGTCGCTGGCGCACGCGCCCATCGTCGGACACCTCATACAATACCCCGTGCACTCCATCGCTGGCGGCGTACAGAAGCATGCTTCCATTCGGTGCAAAGCTGGGCGATTCATCCATGGGACCAGGTGAAATAAAGCGCACCTGGTTACCTAGCTTGCGATCCATGATCGCAATACGATACACGCTCCCGTTAGCTTGCACCATGGCAATTTGGCTGGCATCGTAATTGATCGAAGAATCCGCGTTGATTTGTCCCTGAAAGGTCAATCGGGTTGCTCCACCACCAGCCATGGACTGTTGATACAACTGCGGCCGACCTGATCGGTCAGAAGTAAAAATCAATGATTTGCCGTCGGGCAACCACCGCGGTTCGGTATTGATCGACAAACTGTGGGTGATTTGGCTCAGAGCCCGGGTCTTAAGATTCATCACATAGATTTCAGGGCTGCCGGCAAAAGACAGCATCATCGCCAACTTGCTGCCATCTGGCGAGAACCGTGGTGCCCCATTGACTCCCTTGCGCCCCGAGACCAATTCCCGCTGACCCGTAGCCAGGTTCTGAATGTAGATGGCAGAGTTGCCACTTTCAAAGGATACATAGGCAAGCCTTTGCCCATTTGGCGACCAGTCTGGCGAAAGCAATGGCTGCTTCGAGCGCACGACAACTTGAGGATTATAACCATCCGAATCGGCCACAATCAGCGACCAGACTAGGTGATCTTTGTTGCCGGTTGTTGTCACGTAAGCAATTCGGGTATAAAACGCACCCGGCACTCCAATGATCTGCTGGTAGATCTGATCAGCAATCTGATGGGCAACACCCCTCAAGTCTCCCGACAAAACCGTATAGGAGCCTGCCAACAGTTGCTTCTTCTGCAACACGCTCCATAGATCAAAATCAACCTTGATCTGCCCATTTGCCGTATTTCGTTCGCGGCCGATAACGATGTAGTTCTGCCTCAGCAACTTCCAGGTCTGGAACTGGATTTTAGCGCCTTGACTGGGATGTTCGATCACATCAGCAAGCGGTAAGGCACGAAACTTGCCACTACGGTCGAGATCATCACGGATGATCGCCGCGACATGTGTTGTAGGTGGCCGTGCAGCGCTCTCGAAAGCAAACGGGACGATGGTAATCGGAATCGCCGAAGGTATGCCATTGACGATATTCAAAGTCAGGTTCTGCGCCAACGCAACGCGCCATGGCAGTGAAAGAGCCAACAGCAAAAGTAGCGGGAGAATAGCCTTCAATCGACGCATGATTATTGATCCACCGAGAAATTGAGAATAAGTTCGCGCGAGAATACACTTTCAAAACCCTTATAAGGCAAGGGCTGGGCACGCAGGATGGCGTTCTTGACCGACTGCCTTCCCAAAGCATCATACGGGCAAGCCGGCAATACCTGGACACTGAGCACCTGGCCGCCGGGAATCTGCAGGATACGGATCGGGCAAATGACATGCTTGGAAATATTATCCGGACGCAGCCAATTTTGAGTGATGGTCCTGATCAAGGCGGCTTTGTATTGCGCCTGTAGAGTCAGCTTTTGACCCGCATCTCCACTGGATGTCTGTTTCGCGAGTGGCACCGAAGCGGTGGTATTTTTCTCGCTGGTTTTAGCAAGATCCTGCAACTGGGTCATGCGTTGCTGTTGCAACCGTACCTGCTTGCTGGCGTGGCGAGACTGGCGCTGCAAAGCATCCAGTTGGGCCAGCAGCCGATCCGCTTTTTGTTTTGCCGCATTGATCTCCGACATACGCTGGCGATTTTCCGGGGTCTGTGTCTGCTGCACCGTCCGGGCCGGCTTAGTTGATAGATCTACAGCCTTTGATTGATTCCGAACACTGGGTGTTTTAGGGGGAGGAGGCAGGGTAGGCACAGGTAATGTCGGCCCTTTTTTTACCACTACCGGGGTTGCTGCGGGTGGGGGTGTCCGGATATGCGGTGGTTTGATCCGGGCCTGCTGGGGCGCAGGACTTGCCGAAAGCTTCACCAGACTTGCTTCAATAACCGGACCGGAGAGCAACGGCGAACGTTGGCATTGGACCGGGTTAAGCCAGGATGGCAGTTGCATCACGCCAAAGGCACGTTCCCAATCTGAGCAGGAAAGCATTGCCAGAAACAGGAAAGCAAAGATAACCAGATGTAGCGCTAAAGCAGCCAATACGGCCATCGACTTGCCTCTAACCTCGCCCATGGCGATTTTCCGAGGACTGCTCGGGCTGACTAGCCAGTCCCACTTTGGGAACACCAGCTTGCTGTAAAAGAACCATGGCTCTATAGATCTGCGCATAGCTGGCGCGCTTGTCACCACTGATGAACACAGGCGTCTGCGGGCTAACCCGCATCACTGCTGCTACCTTGGTTTGTAAGGACTTAGCATCCACCGGCTGCAATCTACCGTTACCCAGGCGTAGAAAATATTGCCCGTTACGGTTGACCTCCACCACGACCGGACGTTGATCAGTCTGGATGGCGCGAGCTGCCGATTGCGGCAACTGGATATTCACCCCCAGATTCAACAGGGGGGCGGTCACCATGAAGATAACCAGCAAGACCAGCATCACGTCGATATACGGAACGACGTTGATTTCAGCCTTGAGCTTGCGACGCTTGGTGCGCGATATAGACATGACGAAACTCGATCAATCGTGTTCGTCGAGTGGCTGCATCTGTCGCTGCAAGATCGAAAAGAATTCTTCCTGAAAAATATCGTAACGTACTGAGAGTCGTTCGACCCGCGTGGCGTAACGGTTGTACGCCCACACGGCCGGAATCGCTGCGAACAAACCCATGGCGGTGGCTACCAACGCCTCGGAGATGCCGGGTGCCACCATGGCGATGGTGGCCGCCTTGACACTCCCCAAGCCTTGGAAAGCAGCCATGATGCCCCAGACCGTACCAAACAAGCCGACATACGGACTGATCGAACCAACATTAGCGAGAAATTCCAGGTTATGCTCAAGCTGGTCGATTTCGCGTGTGAACATGACCCGCATCGAACGCTGGGCACTGTCGAGCAGGTGATTGGGGTTCTTCAGCCGGTGTTGCTTTCGTCTGGCGACCTCCCGGAAACCGGCCTCAAAAATACCCTCCATACCATTTGCTCCAGCGTTTCTTTGCGTGGCCTGGCGATAAAGTGTGGCCAGATCAGCCCCGGACCAGAAGCGTTCCTCGAAATGACTGGCTTCGCGATATGCCGCATCAAGCATGGATTTTTTGCGAAAAATGATGACCCAGGACATGAACGAAAACACCAACAGCACGGCCAAAACCGCTTTGACCGGAAGACTGGCCTGCAAAATCAGATCAAGAATATTCAGACTGTGATTCATGTTTATCCGTCGGTTAGGCGAACAGGCCAGAAGGTATCCGTACCGGTTGAAAGTTACTTGCATCCACGCAGGCCACCTTGACCTGGGCTTCGGCGATCCGCAGCGCATCTGAGACCCGGGTCAGACTTTGCCTGAGATCCATTCCCACAGCACGCTGCCTGTGCAAGGCTACGCTGACATCCAGTTCATCATCCATTCTTGCCGGCCTCAAAAAGCGAAGATCCATGGCGTAGACCACAAAAACCACACCCTGTTCCATGTGCATCCTGGCCTGATCCGTTCCCAGTGATCGCAGCCATTCAGTACGAGCACGCTCAAAAAAACGCACATAGCTGGCGTGATATACCACACCTCCGGCGTCGGTATCTTCCCAGTAAACGCGTACTCTCCACATGAATGGAGGCTGATCGATCTCGACCGACCCCGCATTCATGACTCTTCCTCGTCTGGAAACAAAGCTCCGGAATCCCCCTGCGGCGCTGGCAATCCAAACAGATTCCACGCCCGACGGCTAGCCATGCGCCCGCGCGCGGTACGAATCAAGAACCCCTGTTGAATCAGGAACGGCTCGACCACATCCTCGATCGTACCCCGGTCTTCGCTCAAGGTCGCCGCTAACGATTCCACCCCAACCGGCCCCCCATCAAAACTCTCCAGAATGACCCGCAGCAAGCGTCGATCAAGCTCATCAAAGCCCCGATTATCCACTTTGAGCATGTCCAGTGCCTGCTGGGCAACATCCAGGGTGATTCGGCCCTCGGCGCGTACCTCAGCAAAGTCGCGTACTCGCCGCAGCAGTCGGTTAACGATGCGAGGGGTGCCGCGTGCGCGCCGGGCGATTTCCATTGCCCCTGCAGAGGCGCACTCGATACCCATGATCCGGGCCGAACGGCGGGCGATGGCCGCAAGTTCCTCTGCAGAATAGAACTCTAGCCGCTGCACGATACCGAACCGGTCGCGCAACGGCGAAGTAAGCAAGCCCGCCCGGGTGGTCGCCCCCACCAGAGTGAAAGGTGGCAGGTCCAGCTTGATCGACCGCGCCGCCGGACCTTCACCGATCATGATATCGAGTTGAAAATCCTCCAATGCCGGGTACAACACCTCTTCGACGACTGGCGACAGGCGGTGGATCTCATCGACAAACAGCACATCCCGGGGTTCGAGGTTGGTTAGAATGGCGGCAAGATCCCCCGCCCGTTCCAGTACCGGACCGGAGGTACTGCGCAGATGCACCCCCAGTTCATTGGCAATGACATGGCTTAGTGTGGTTTTACCCAAACCCGGGGGGCCGAAAATCAGTACGTGGTCAAGGGCTTCGTTACGCCGTCGGGCTGCTTCGATATACAAGCCAAGCTGGTCGCGTACCGTTTCTTGTCCAAGGTACTCATCCAAACGTTGCGGCCGTAGCGTAGCCTCGGCAACCTCGTCCTCATCGGCAGTCTTGGGAGAGATCAGGCGGGTATCGTTCATTCTGCAGCCGCTATTCGGAACCAGGACAGTATGACAGCCAAGGCGAGATGCACACCCTGCTCAGATTTCAACCTGGGTGCCGAGCTCAACCAGTCGGTTGCCAGGAATTCTGAAAAATGCTGTCGCTGGCATAGCATTACGCGATAGAAAAGCAAATAAGCGGTCCCGCCACAAGGCCATACCCGCTCGCTCACCCGCAACGATGGTCTCGCGACTGAGGAAGAATGTCGTATCCATCATGTCAAACTGTAAATCCCGCTTCTGGCACAAACCTAGGGCACGAGGTACATTCGGATCTTCGGCAAAACCAAATCTAAGCACGATCAGATAGAACTCGGCACCCAGGGCAGTCAGATCGAAGCATTCCTCCGGCTCCGCTGTAGGCGTATCCAGCGTCTCAACGGTCAACATTACATTGCGTTCATGCAGAACCTTGTTGTGCTTGAGGTTGTGCAGCAAGGCGTGGGGTACCGATTTCTGGTTGGCCGTGAGGAACACCGCCGTTCCAGGAACCCGCAATGGGGGATGATTGGCGATGCTGGCGATGAAGGAATCCAGAGACAGGCCGCCCTGTTTCATCTCTCGCAAAACCAGCTCGCGACCACGGCGCCAGGTGCTGAAGACGGTAAAAAATAGCGCCCCTAGCACCAGTGGAAACCAGCCACCGTGCTCAACCTTGATCAGGTTGGCAGAGAAGAAAGCAATATCGATGGTCAGCAACACCGCGCCTAAGGGTAGAACAATCAGTAACGGCCAATGCCATAGCTTCCGCGCCACCACCAAGGCCAGAATGCTGGTGATGGCCATGGTTCCGGTGACCGCAATGCCATAGGCCGCACCCAGACCGCTCGAAGTACGGAAACCAAGTACCGCTGCAATCACCAGCACCATCAGCATGCGGTTGATCCAGGGCAGATAGATCTGGCCTCGCTGTTCAACTGAGGTGTGCTGGATCTGCATACGCGGGGTGTAACCCAGCTGAATCGCCTCACGGGTCATCGAGAAAGCGCCGGTAATCACCGCTTGTGAGGCGATGACTGCCGCCAGCGTGGCCAATCCTATAAGTGGATAAAGCAGTACCCCGGGCGCCAGCAGATAGAACGGATTGGTCACCGCCGACGGATCACCAATCAACAGAGCACCTTGACCGAAATAATTCAACAACAGAGAAGGTAAAACCAACCCAAACCAAGCCAGACGGATAGGCTTTTTACCAAAATGTCCCATATCGGCGTACAGCGCCTCAACACCCGTGACGGCCAGCACCACAGAGCCTAGCGCAAAGAACGCCTCACTATGGTTGTGAACGAAAAACAGTACTGCATGATGCGGCGACAGGGCAAACAATACAGCCGGGTTACGGGTGATGCCATACAGTCCGAGCGCTGCCAGGCTCAGGAACCAGAGCACGGTAATCGGGCCGAAGATGGCCCCGACTTTCCCGGTTCCACGTTTCTGCACCCAGAACAGAGCGAAGATAATAACCACAGTGATCCAGATCACATAGGGGGTGAGTCCGGGCTCGGCAATCTTCAGACCCTCCACTGCGGAAAGTACCGAAATAGCCGGAGTGATCACACTGTCCCCATAGAATAGAGCGGCTCCCATCAGACCCAGCGCAATCAGCAAGGTACGGACCCGTGGACTCGCATTCACCCCACGTCGGGCCAGCGCAATCAACGACATGATCCCGCCCTCGCCCTTATTGTCAGCACGCATGATAAACAGGACGTATTTCAGTGATACGACCACAATCAATGACCAAAAAATCAATGACAGGGCTCCGAGTACATTCTCCGTGCTGACGCGAATGCCATGCTCACCAAAGGTCTCCTGCAGCGCATACAGGGGACTGGTACCGATATCCCCATACACCACACCCAGCGCCCCCAAGGTTAGGGCCGCCAGTCGTTTGCGCGGTTTTCCGTCCTGCTCTGAGGATATGGCGGGGGTAGGTTTACTCATTACTCACCACCCGATCAGGCTTTGCCACCCAACGCCGTTTTGAGCGCCTTGCGGATGATGGTCTCGGCACTATCGCCGGTCGCCGCCGCAGTGCGGGCCAGCCGGGTCGCCTCGGCCGGTTTGTAGCCCAACTGCTGTAGCGCAACCATGGCCTCACCAAGTGAACCCTGGGTCCCAAGTTGGGTGCCGGTAATAGAACCCGAAGCCGGGCTGACGATGGCAGCAACCCGGTCACGCAACTCAACAATGATTCGCTCAGCGGTTCGTTTGCCGATCCCCGGTATCCGGCTGAGCGCCACAATATCTTCTGCCTGCACGACCCCGACAAAGGTTTCTGTTGACATGCCCGAAAGAATGGCGAGTGAAGTACGTGCGCCAATGCCACTTACCTTGAGTAAACTACGAAACAGACTGCGCTCGGCTTCGCGCTGAAACCCGTATAACACTGCGCGGTCCTCTTTCACGGCATAGTGGGTAAGCAGCACGGCTTCGCAACCGCTGTCGGGTAATTCATACATCGTAGACATCGGCACTTCCAACTCATAACCGACCCCCCCCACTTCGAGAACAATCCAGGGCGGCTGCTTGCTGAGCAAGGTTCCACGTAGTCGACCGATCATCTGCGGGTTCTCCAGTTGGAACGGACAATACCCATCTGTGACATTGCAATACGCGTATGCGCATGGGTTATAGCCACGGCCAGGGCATCGGCGGCATCGGCCTGGATGGGTTCCTCGATACCGAGCAGCATACCGACCATATGCTGGATCTGAGACTTTTGTGCGGCACCCCTACCCACTACAGCGCGTTTAACTTCGGTGGGGGCATATTCAAACACCTCAATCGCATCACTGCTCACGGCACAAATTGCAGCTCCTCGGGCCTGCCCAAGCTTGAGTGCCGAATCGGCATTACGAGCCATAAAAACCCGCTCAATAGCTGCTTCCTGTGGTTGATATTTCTGGATAAGTTTACTGAGCTCATCAAAAATTCGCTTCAAGCGCAGAGCGAAATTGGCCTCACGACTGATGTCCAGGGTGGCATGAAATACATACTGCGCCCGTCCGTCACGACCCACATCAACAAAGCCAACTCCAGTACGCAAAGAGCCAGGATCGATACCCACAATACGAACCTGGGCACCGCTTGCCAGGGATGCAGCAACTTTCACCACAGCCGACTCCGGACCACCATAAAGTACTGTTGTGCGTCCACAAAAAAATATCCCGCCTGCAAATCAGGCGTACGCGTCCGTACCGAGATCGGCATTGGAATACACGGTCTGGACATCATCAAGATCCTCCAGCCATTCCAGTAACGTGACGACCTGTTGCGCAACTTTGCCGGCAACAGATACCTCGGTTTCGGCACGCAGAGTCACTTCCGCATTATCGGGTTTCAGACCCGCCTGCTCCATGATCTTGCGCACCGCTGCGAATTGCTCCGGGGAAGTCAGCACCTCGATCGAGCCATCTTCCTCATAAACCTTCACATCCTCGGCCGCCGCCTCAATAGCCGCTTCGGTAATGACATCCTCATCCACCCCCGGCGCATAGCTGAGTACCCCCATTTTTTTGAATAGGTAACTGACCGAGCCGTCCGTGCCCAGGTTGCCACCTAGCTTGTTGAAGGCGTGTCGGACAGCGGCGACGGTACGCTGCCGATTATCGGTCATACAGTCGACGATGACCGCCACTCCGCCAGGAGCATAGCCCTCATAGCGAAGCTCCTCATACTCAACCCCTTCAAGTTCACCGGTAGCCTTCTTGATAGCGCGCTCAATATTTTCTTTGGGCATCGAAACGGCCATCGCGTTGTCGATAGCCAAGCGCAAGCGGGGATTGGCATCCGGATCACCACCACCCATGCGTGCCGTAACCCCGATCTCGCGTACCAGTTTGGTGAAGACCTTGCCGCGCTTGGCATCCTGAGCGCCCTTGCGATGCTGGATGTTAGCCCATTTGGAATGTCCTGACATGTTGTTATCTATGACTGAACCGAGACGGCACAGGATAACATGCTGGTTTGCTGCAACGCCTAATTTGCAACCTCCATGGCGGTCATCAAAGCGCTGCATGGCAAGGTGATAAATATTTTCCCAGCGCCGCTCACGGCAGGTTCTCGGCCATTGCGTCACTACAGGTCTCGATCTGCACATGCAATTCATGAAGCTGTTGCGGAGCTACCGGCGAGGGTGCTCCAGTCAGCAAACACTGGGCACTGGTGGTCTTGGGAAAGGCAATGACATCCCGGATCGATTCCGTACCTGCCAACAATGCAGCCATACGGTCAATCCCGAAGGCAATACCTCCATGCGGTGGGGCACCATGATCGAGCGCCTGCAGTAAAAAACCGAACTTGGCCCGGGCCTCCTCCTGACCGATTCCAAGCAGTTCAAAGACCGCCCGCTGCATGCTGGCGCGGTGAATACGAATCGAGCCCCCGCCGATCTCGATACCATTGAGTACCAAATCATAACCACGACTGACCGCGTTATCCGGATCGGCCTTGAGTTGGTTGATATCGTCGACTTTGGGTGCGGTAAAGGGGTGATGCAGAGCCACCAGACGCTGACCGTCCCGGTCATGCTCGAACATTGGGAAATCGGTAACCCACAACGGACGCCAGCTCTCCTGGATCAATCCCAGATCATGCCCCAGACGCAGCCGTAAAGCCCCCATGAACTCGGAGACCCGCTTCCACGGCCCTGCTCCAAAGAACAGCAGATCGCCATTCCGTGCCGCGCTCACCTCCAGCAAGGCAGTCAGCGCCGTATCATCAAAAAACTTGGCAATTGGTGACTGCACCCCGGCGCGACCTGCTGCACCATCCTTCACCTTGAGCCAGGCCAGACCACGAGCACCGTGCTTGGCCACGAAACTGCCGTAAGCGTCGATCTGTTTACGGCTGAGATCAGCGCCAGCGGGGACCCGCAAAGCCACCACGCGGCCATCGGCCATGGTTGCCGCCTCGGCAAACACCTTGAATTCGCAGTCGCGCACCTGCTCGGCGACATCCACCAGCTCCAGATCAACACGCAGATCGGGCTTGTCCGAGCCAAACCGGCGCATCGCCTCGTGCCAGCTCATGTGCGGAAAGGGATCCGCCAGTTCGATATCCCCCACCTCGTGCAGTACCTGACGAATCATGCCTTCAACAAACCCCTGCACGTCAGGTTCTTCGACAAAGGCAAACTCCATGTCGAGTTGGGTGAACTCGGGCTGGCGATCGGCCCGCAGATCCTCATCACGAAAACAGCGGGCCACCTGGTAATAGCGATCGAAGCCGGCAATCATTAGCAGTTGCTTGAACAGCTGGGGAGACTGCGGCAAGGCGTAGAAAGCTCCGGGATGGGTCCGTGACGGCAGCAAATAATCACGTGCACCTTCCGGCGTAGCCTTGGTCAGAATAGGGGTTTCAATATCCTGAAAATCGGCGTCATCAAGATACTGGCGCAAGGCCCGGATCAAGCGGCCACGGGTCCGTAACATGTGCTGCATTTCCGGACGCCGCAGATCAAGATGGCGGTAAGTGAGCCGCGCTTCCTCATTAGGGTTCTCATGCAGCGCAAAGGGCAGATTGCGCGCCTCGTTGAGCACCTCGACCTGCTCGGCCAGTACTTCGACCCGGCCACTGCGCAAACGCTCGTTAACGCTAACCCGTGGCCGAACCCGCCCTACCACGCGCAAACACCACTCATAGCTGGCCCCGGCTAGTGCCGCATAGGCCCTGGCATTATCCGGCTCCACCACAACCTGAACCACCCCCTCATGGTCGCGCAGATCCAGAAATACCACCCCGCCGTGATCACGGCGAGCATCAACCCAACCGCAAAGCGTGACGGTATAATCGTTCAGAGTCTCATCAACCTGACCACAAAAATGGCTGCGCATGCCGGTCTCCGTGCTCCACCATGAAGCATGTGAACCGCTTATGCTAGCAGCCTGCCGGGCTATGAGGGATGCTAGCGAATGGGAGTTCTATTGAACCGGAACCCATCATCAAGCGGCCCTATCGATCAAGACGTCTATTCCACGCGTAGTTCGCCGAAGCTGAACCTTGACAGATCCGCATTATTTCCTGTACCTGCAGCGCACAGGTTCACTGTTTGCCCGGCTGATACAAAACGCAAGCCAAAAGAACCCCGGAATCCACTTCGTTGCAGCCGGACTACGCCCTCTCATCCCGGTGCGGTGTGTCCGGTCTGGCACCGCAAAGCGGTGTCACCAGAAAACATGGTGGCTTCCGCTAGATCCATTGCCATAGTTCGCAGTACAGAGCCAGGACCGGGCTCAGGTCCCTGTATCGGAAGCCGACTTGGTTTTGGATTCTGGTTTGCTCTTCGGGTTACTCTCTGTTTTACCTTCCGACTTACCCTCCGGCTTACCTTCCGATTGGGCAGATGAGGCCGCCGCAGTCGGCTCTGCCCGGTCGCCACTGGCCAGATTACGTCGGCCTTCTTTCTTGAAGTCGGTCTCGTACCAGCCCGAACCGGCCAAACGAAACACGGGAGCGGTAACACACTGGCGTATCGGTCCTGCCCCACAATGGCTACAGACATCAGGGTCCGGATCGGCCATCTTTTGCAGCCGTTCAAAACGCTCTCCGCACGCTAAACATTCGAATTCATATATGGGCATTCGTCGATTCCTGAAATGAAGATTGGTAGATCCCAACCGCCAAGCTTGGTTTTGGTGTCGAATTTCACAGATTTCAAGAGCCCACTAGCTATAGAAAGATCATGTTGCCCATTCCCTGCGCCGTGAAATTGCTACCCCGACCATGTGGGCTAGCGATTTACGCTACACGTATTTCCTGAACGTATCACCTGCCACGGGCAGCTATCTACCGGCATGGTTCACCCTTGTATTCGTGTTACCCCAATCCCTTACACCCCAAAACGACGGTTGTTCGGGTATCGAGACCCCAACAATGGTGAACGTACGAAATAGTGGCTCATCAACACGGTTAATCAATGAGAAGATTGTTGAAGGTCACAAATTCAGGGAGTAGGGTAAACGTAATAGAGCATCTAGGGGGGTGCATGGATCGCAACAAGATAGCACATGGATTACGTATGATACTGGCTATCGCCGGTACCGTGATGTTCACGTCCTGTGTGGCACCGACACCACCGCCTACGGTCGCCATCCCGGTTACGCCACTGCCACTCAGCATTCACGGATCCAAGCTATCCCTGCGTGCCGATACCCGCCAGCTAACGTCTCGAAGCGTCAATCTGGTAGTGCGCTTGGTAGCCACATCCTCTTTCACCAACATCAGCATCTCGGTCAACTCGGCGAATTTGCACCTGCAGATTGATCCACCACGGTGTTTCTTCCGAGTGCTATCACCACCCACAGTACGACATGCTCGTCGCCCACCCTACCCCTTACCTGCTGTGCCGTTATGCAGTGTCGTTCTTAGAGCTGTGGATGCAGGACGTTATCCACTGACCATCCATGTTCGCAATACCTCAGGCGTTGATCTCGTCGCACCTATTCATACCATTGTTTTGATCCAAGGAGGATCGTCATGAAGCAAACTTCATTCTGGGCTATTTTTGTCATTATGGGCCTGACCGCAGCGGCGGCAATGGCCGCTATCCACCCACAACCGGTCTCGCAACATCAGCATGAGGCTGCCAGGTACCGGCAACGGATGCTGACTGGCCCCAATGGACAGTTTGACGGTCGCCAGTATCAAAACGCTCTGCGGGCCCGTGCCCGGATGTTAGCCCGGCACGCCGCCGCAACACGTTCCTGGCTATCGGCTGGAGCAACCCCTAGGGCGATGGCGGCATCGGTCATCAACTGGACCGAGATTGGCCCGGGCAACGTGGGTGGGCGCATCAATGCTATCTGGATCGATCCCAA
>CAYOLM010000008.1:0-20021 GCA_964404785.1 uncultured Mizugakiibacter sp. | reverse complement strand
CGGTGTAACCACGTATGTTCTTGTCGCGCCAGATTTTTTGCACCCACTCGAGATTGATCACCGGGACCACTCCGATGAGTAGATCGGGGTGCCGCGCGACATCGACACCCTCCGTGACCACCGCACCATGCAGTCCTTCGTAAAACAGCAGATCGGTATCCGCCGCCAGCTCTTCCCAAGAGGTAAAGGTGCCAGGATCTTGCTTGTAGGGTGCCGCCTCAGTGATGTCATGCAGATACTTGCGGGTTTTCCCTCCCCCACTTTCGGCATAGCTGTCAAACAACTGTTCGAGTTCAGTGAACAGGTTGTTGTCTGGGCCAAAATGGCTGAAATGCCGGTCACCGGACTGTTCCGCTTCAGCTTGGCGCTGGCGCATTTCCTTACGATCGTAGCGATGAAAACTATCACCCTCGATGATACAGGCAGTGATCTTTTCACGTCGAAAGATACTCTGGAAGGTATGTGTTACCGAGGTGGTACCGGCCCCCGAAGAACCGGTGATCGCAATAATTGGATGACGTTCAGACATGGCAACCCCTCAGTCGCGGAATAGGCCGCGTTCGACAAACAGCGGATTCGGAGCTTCTCGTGTGGCGGGCTCCTGATGATATTTTTCGATGCGTTCGACTTCGTTTTTTGAACCGAAAATCAGGCCGATGCGCTGGTGCAGTTCGGTCGGGGTCACCCCGAGTATGGCCTGGCGACCGCTGCTGCAACGTCCGCCGGCTTGCTCCATGATCAGGCCAATCGGATTGGCCTCGTAGAGTAGACGCAGACGCCCGTTGCGGGCGGGGTCCTTATTGTCACGCGGATACAAAAATACCCCGCCACGCATTAGGATGCGGTGCGCCTCGGCAACCATCGAGGCGATCCAGCGCATATTGAAATCCCGGCCACGTGGGCCGTTGGAGCCGGCTAGGCATTCATCGACATAGCGCTTGACCGGTGGTTCCCAGAAGCGGCTGTTGGAACTATTGATGGCAAACTCGCGGGTATCTTCCGGTACGTTCATATCTGCATGGGTCAGCTTGAACTCACCCAGCGCCGGATCCAGGGTAAAGCCAGCCACTCCATAGCCAACCGTCAGGACCAGCATGGTGGCCGGTCCGTAGATGGCATAGCCCGCCGCGACCTGGCGGCTGCCGGGCTGAAGAAAATCCGCTTCGGTGACATCGCGACCCGATTCGATCACCTCGTCCGGAGTACGCAGAATGGAGAAGATACTGCCCACGCTGACGTTGACATCGATGTTCGAGGAACCGTCGAGAGGATCAAACACCAGCAGGTACTTACCCCGTGGATAGGGTGACGGAATAGGGTATGGCGTAGCCATTTCCTCTGAAGCCATGCCAGCGAGATGGCCGGACCATTCGGTCTGGCGCATGAACATCTCGTTGCTGACCACATCCAGCGGTTTCTGAACCTCACCCTGAACATTGGTTTCGCCGGCTACAGGCAAATCTACCAGCGAGCCGAGCGCAACCTGTTGGGCGATCGCCTTACAGGCGATGGACACATCGAGAATCAGCGCATTGAGTTCACCGCTGGCCTGCGGAAAACGGCGTCGCTGCTCGATCAGGTATTGCGTCAGAGTTGGGCGCCTGGACAATGGCATAATGGCAGTCCTCGTCAGGGTGATTGGAAGACCCGGCTGGCTAGCAGATCGGCCGGAGTGATAGTGGTCAGATCCGCTGTGGTCAGCTCACGCTCAGGCTCGGCAAACAGCCGTGAAGCCTGGCGCAGGCGCGCCCGGTCCAGGGCATTGCGTACACTGCGTGCATTAGCGAAGTTCGGTTGAGCCATGCGTTTTTCGAGGTATTCACGGAACACCTCCGGGGTACCCTGGCCAAAACGGTAGTTCTGTTCAGCAAGCATCAGTTCGGCGATTTGCTCAAGTTCACCGGCAGCGTAATCGGGAAAATCCAGATGATGCGCTATGCGTGAGCGCATACCCAGGTTCGACTGAAAAAAAGTGTCCATGCGATCCTTGTAACCGGCCAGGATCACCACCAGATCATCGCGCTGGTTTTCCATCACCTGTAGCAGGATCTCGATGGCCTCCTGACCATAGTCACGCTCATTGTCGGGCCGGTACAGGTAATAGGCCTCGTCGATAAACAGTACTCCGCCCATGGCCTTTTTCAGTACTTCCCGGGTTTTCGGCGCGGTGTGACCGATGTACTGCCCGACCAGGTCATCGCGGGTCACGGCAACCAGGTGGCCCTTGCGTACATAACCCAGCCGATGCAGTACTTCGGCCATACGCATGGCCACGGTGGTCTTGCCGGTGCCCGCATTGCCGGTAAAACACATATGCAGGCTGGGTGCCTGCGCGGCGAGCCCGAGATTGAGGCGCAGCTTGTCGATCACCAGCAGTGCGGCAATGTCGCGGATACGCTGCTTGATTGGAACCAGGCCGACCAGATCGTGCTCCAGATCATCGAGTACCGCTTGAACCTGGCTCTGTCGCAATACCTCGGCGACCGTGCGTGCTTCGGCCGAGACATCACCAGTGGGTGTCTTCTGTGGCTCAGCGTCCCGGGTGCCGGGGATGTTGTACAGGGGTTCTTTCATCCGCAGGTCCGCCTTAAACTGTTGCCAGCAGGTTTGGAAGGTATGGCTGTAATCACCACTCGATGGTCGATCCGGGCAAACACCGCAATCCGTTTATCGACCGGATGCTCTATGAAATGTGCATCCAGCGGTACCTCAGTGCCAATGAGCAGCATCGACGTTGTCGGAATGTGGGTATGATTCATAGCGCTGCCCTACCCCGTCTCAGTAACGCTCGGTTTCGGGCCGGTCGTTGCTATAGCCGTGGACTGTATAGCGCATGGTCCGGCCTCCGGAATCTTGCCGTAGCAACCCAAATCCAGGTTCCTGTGGCGGCCGATTGACGATAAAGCTCATGGCGATCGATTCCACCCCACGCGTATCATTGAAGGCCAGCAGACGGATGTAGTACTTGGGAAAGGTCTTGCGGCATTCCTTTAGTTCCATCAGCACGCCGGCGGCGTCATGCAGGTCGAACATGGGCATGCCATACATTTCCCAGAAAACATTGCGTGGATGCGGGTCGTCGGTGTACTCGATGCTCCAGGCATAGCCTTGGCCGAGTCCGTACTCGACCTGGGCGTGAATCTCCTCATCGGTCAGCTCGGGTAGATAGCTGAACTGACCTTGGGTCAAACGGCCGGTGGGATTAGTCATCATGGTGTGGGCCTCCTCAAGCTACCGCGGGGGTGGTGGTGAAATCACTGGAATCAGTACTGGCGTAGTTGTAGCTGACGTTTTTCCAGGTATCGAGTGCCTGCTTGAGAGGGGTACAGAACTGTGCCGCCTTTTGCAGGATTTCCGGCCCTTCATGGGCGATGTCGCGACCTTCATTGCGGGCCTTGATCATGGATTCAAGCGCGACCCGGTTAGCGATGGCGCCAGCCTGAATGCCCGCCGGATGGCCGATAGTGCCACCACCAAATTGCAGGATTACATCGTCGCCGAACAGATCAACAAGCTGATGCATCATCCCGGCGTGGATCCCCCCCGAGGCCACCGGCATCACCTTGCGTAGATCCGCCCAGTCCTGGTCGAAGAACAGACCACGCTGCAAATCCTGTCGGGTATAGCTATCGCGGCAGCAGTTGTAATAGCCCTGCACGATGAGCGGGTCACCTTCCAGTTTGCCGACGGCGGTACCGGCATGTAGATGATCGACACCCGCCAGACGCAGCCACTTGGCGATCACCCGGAAACTTACCCCATGATTCTTCTGTCGCGTGTAGGTGCCATGACCAGCGCGATGCATGTGCACGATCATGTCGTTTTTGCGTGCCCAGTTGGCCATACTCTGGATGGCCGACCAGCCGATCACCAGGTCCAGCATGATCACTACCGAACCCAGCTCCCGGGCAAACTCGGCGCGTTCGTAGATGTCCTCCATGGTTGCCCCGGTGACATTGAGGTAACTGCCCTTGACCTCACCGGTTGCGGCGCTGGCTTTGTTGACAGCATCCATCACATACAGAAACCGGTCGCGCCAGTGCATAAAAGGCTGCGAATTGATGTTCTCGTCGTCTTTCATAAAATCCAAGCCACCCTTCAGTCCTTCGTAGATCACCCGGCCATAGTTACGGCCCGACAGGCCGAGCTTGGGCTTGGTGGTTGCCCCCAGCAGGGGCCGGCCATACTTGTCCAGTCGCTCACGTTCAGCGATCAATCCGGTGGGTGGGCCCTTAAAGGTCTTGGCATAGGCAACCGGAATGCGGATGTCCTCCAGTCGGCAGGCCAGCAGCGGCTTGAACGAAAAGACGTTACCAATCAGGCTTGCGGTCAGGTTGGCGATTGAACCTTCCTCGAACAGGATCAGGTCGTAAGCAATCCAGGCAAAGTACTGTCCCGGCGTTCCCGGTACGGGTTCGATCTTGTAGGCCTTGGCCCGATAGTTATCACAAGCCGTCAAGCGGTCGGTCCAGACCACGGTCCAGGTAGCGGTTGATGATTCGCCAGCGACGGCCGCCGCTGCCTCAATCGGATCCACCCCATCCTGGGGGGTAATACGGAACAGGCAGATCAGGTCGGTCTCTTTGGGTGGGTAGTCAGCCACCCAGTAGCCCATCTGTCGGTATTTGAGAACACCAGCGCTGTAGCGTTTTTTGACGTCGGTAATAGCGTCTTGGTGGGGGGACTCGGTCATGGTCGACTCCTACTTGAACGGTGACGAATGAGCTGAATATATTCAAAAATTAGGTTAAGGTATATTCAATAGATATGAATGTTGGAGTAAGATATTCTTAATGAAGAATTTGACCCTCCGCCAGATCAGGGCCTTTTCTGCGGTCGCTGACCGTCTCAGCTTTGTGCGTGCCGCCGAAGACCTGCATCTCACTCCGCCTGCTGTCACGATGCAGATTCGTGCTTTAGAAAATACCGTCGGCATGCCTGTGTTTGATCGCAAGGGTCGCAAAATCGCCCTGACTACGGTCGGTGAGTACCTGTTGGTCTATGCGCGCCGGGTGCTGGCAACCTTGAAGGACGCGGAGGACGTGATGGCCCGATTCCAGCGGGTTGAAGCTGGCACCCTGACTATTGGCATGGTGGGCACTGCAAAATATTTCATACCGCATCTGTTGGCCCGCTTCCGCGAAGAACATGTGGGTGTCGATGTGCGACTGCGAGTCGGTGCTAACCGCGAGCAACTGGTGTCGATGCTGAGCGGCAACGACATCGACCTGGCAGTCATGGGCCGGGCGCCACGTGAGCTGGCCACGCGTTCCGAACCCTTCGCTGCACATCCGATGGTATTCATTGCCCCGAACGGGCACCCGTTGGCTTCCAATAGCGAAGTGGCCGTACCTTCACTGGAAGCGTTCCCCTTTATCGCTCGTGAACCAGGCTCAGGAACGCGCAAAGCCATGCAGGACTTTTTTACAGCCCGGCGCATAGAACCTCACATCGTGATGGACATGCCCAGCAATGAAACCATCAAACAGGCAGTCATTGCCGGTATGGGCTTAAGTTTTCTGTCACTGCATACGATTGGCCTGGAACTGCGGTCTGAGCTGTTGCGGATCGTCCACGTTGAGGACACCCCAATCATGCGCACCTGGAATCTGGTGCATCGTCTGTCCAAGGTACTCTCACCGGCAGCGGAAGCCTTTCGTTACTACCTGCTTGCCGAAGCTGAAGCTATGTTGCTAGCCCATGACGAGCCGTTTCTGGGCCCCTCCGGGGATTTCAAGCAGCGCTCAAGCAAGCTTGCCTCGGAGTGATATACCTACCCACTATATATCTTCAGGTTATCTATTAAGTATAAATAGCAACTCTATGATATATATAGTTATTGTTATTTGTTTTCTTTATCGCCTATAGAAATACGCTCAATCTGCAGATCGGTATCATAGCCAGAAAACGCAGCGCGAAAGGCAATGAAGGGAAACAACGGATTGGGTAGCCAATAACGCCAGCCAATACCCCGTATGCGCTCACCGCTTGGTAGGGTAAGATCCAGACCGACATACAGAAACTTGTAGACACAGATGCCGGGAATCCAGTTGACGCGTAAGCCAGTCGTCCGCAAATATTTCCTGCGTATATAGAAGTTACCCTCGAACGGGGTGATGCCCCACCCCAGTGGGCCTTCAGCGAGCACAGTATGGCTGGGTCGATAAGTGATTCGTACGCGGGTCATGGTTGCTAGTCTCCGAAACATTTGAGCTTCTATAGATAAGAGTCTCCAAGACAAGCAAAGGATTCATGCATGCCGAACTCGACGCGAGTACTGACGAAGAGTTGTTCAGGATGAGCACCATGCTGCTGGTTTCCCGCATAGTCGGATTGAAAGCGAATGAACCAACGGCAAGTTACATCCCTACAGAAGGCGCCCGACAACCGTGCCAGGCACCATAAAAATGAGTTGCATAGAGTTTATGTGAGATCTCAATGGTCCATGAGCCGAATGACTTGTTTGCCTAGATTGCGGCCCTCCAGTAGGCCGATGAAAGTCTGCGGCGCATTTTCCAGGCCATCGACCACATCCTCGCGATAACGAATCTTGCCGGCCTTGATCCACGCGCCCATCTGCGTGGCAAATTCGTCGTAACGGTCGGCATAGTCATCAAAAATAATGAACCCCTGCACTTTAATACGCCGAATCAACAAGGTACTCATCAGCAAGGGGGTACGGTTAGGTCCCGGTGGCAACTCGGTGGCGTTGTAGTGGGCAATCAAACCACACAGTGGGATGCGGGCCTGGGTATTCAACAGGGGCAACACCGCATCAAACACCAGGCCGCCGACGTTCTCGAAATAGACATCGATACCCTGCGGGCAGGCTGCGGCCAACTGTTCAGTAAAGTTTTCGGCCCGATGATCGATACATGCATCGAAACCCAGTTCCTCAACAGCGATACGGCACTTCTCCGGCCCACCGGCGATCCCTATTGCGCGGCAATCCTTGAGTTTAGCAATTTGCCCCACTACCGAACCGACGGCTCCGGTAGCCGCCGCCACAGCAATGGTCTCTCCCGGTTGCGGCCGACCAATATCGAGCAAGCCCATGTAAGCAGTAAAGCCAGGCATGCCCAGTACCCCAAGCGCCCAGGACGGATGCGGTGGGTTTCTACCCAGACGGACCAGGCCGGTCCCGTCCGACAAGGCATAGTCTTGCCATCCCGAATAGGCCAGCACCCATTCACCTACCGGAAAATCGTCATGCTGTGAACGTTCGATACGACACACAGTGCCACCCACCATGACCTCACCCAGCTGCACCGGTTCAGCATACGAAGGAGCGTCACTCATGCGGCCCCGCATGTACGGATCCAGTGACAGATAGACCGTACGCAGCAATACTTGGCCGCTACCGGGCTCCGGTACGGTGGTGTTTTCAAGACGGAAGTTATCGGGTAATGGGGCACCGTTGGGACGCGAGGCCAACACGATGCGGCGGTTGCTGATTTCTGTATTCATGATCTATTCCTGCAGATATAGGGGTTTAGGAGCCAGTGTTAGATTCAGACGGCCAGCATGAGAATGTCACGACTGACCGCGGGGCTTACATCCTGCTTCTCACCCAGTTTCACCATGCCATGCTTCTCGAGTCGGGCGACCAGTTCGGGTATGGCATCACTGCCGATGCCATAGTCGGCAAGCCGGGTTGGAACATTCAGGCTCACGAAAAAGCGGCGAGTGTGTTCAATGGCCGCATCAATAAGAGCTTCTTCATCGCCGTCTTCAAGATTCCAGACCCGTCGCGCATACTGCAGCAATTTGGCATGCTTGGCACTACGGCGATACTGCAGGTTGGCCGGTAGCACGATAGCCAGGGTCTGGGCATGATCAAGACCATGCAGCGCGGTTATTTCATGGCCAATCATGTGGCTGGACCAGTCCTGCGGCACCCCGGCACCGATCAAACCGTTGAGTGCCATGGTCGCCACCCACATCAAACTAGCTCGGGCATCATAGTTTTGTGGCTCGGCCAGTGTTTGCGGGCCAACTTCAATAAGCGTGCGCAGAAGTCCCTCGGCAAACTGATCCTGCACAGGGGCATGGGCCGGATAAGTCAGGTACTGCTCGAGTACATGCACAAAGGCATCAACAATGCCGTTGGCAACCTGTCGTGACGGCAACGTATAGGTGGTGCTGGGGTCAAGTATCGAAAAACGCGGGTAAAGATGCCGACTGCCAAAAGGTAATTTTTCCTGAGTCGAAGCGCGGGTAATGACAGCGCCGGAATTCATCTCCGAGCCAGTCGCCGGCAAAGTCAACACGGTACCAAAAGGCATGGCACTTTTAATTGGGGCATTGTTAGCCAGGATATCCCAGGGATCACCTTGGAAATGGCTAGCCGCAGCGATGAACTTGGTCCCATCGATGACCGACCCACCACCTACCGCTAGTAAGAACTTGGCACCCACTTCACGCACCTTCTCATTCGCTCGCATCAGCGTCTCAAAAGGTGCATTGGGCTCGATTCCGCCGAACTCGGAAAGCTGGGTATGCTGCAGCGCCGCGCGAACCTGCTCGTAGACTCCATTACGGTGAATACTGCCACCACCATAGGTCATCAAGACCCGAGTCCCCGCAGGAATTTCTTTGCTGATGTGGGCGATCTGGCCCTTACCAAAATGGATACGGGTCGGATTGTAGAACGTAAAATTTTCCATGAAAAAACTCCAAATAGAGCGGTCAAGCAGACGGGGATAGAAAAAGATCAGGCCCTATGGTGGGAATCAAGAAGACAATGGGTCACAACCATCGCCTGGACAAAGGACGAGCCATCCTGGCGCAATTTATCGAGCAGGCTTGCCCCCAGCCACAGCTGGTAAAGACATTCTGCCAAGGTATCCGGATCAATTGGCCCGTTGATCGAACCATCCTTCTGTCCCACGTCGATGGTGCGGGCTAAGCGCTGGATAACCCGGTCGGTACCCGCCCTGAGTATCCGCCGCATCGCCTCGGATAGGTCGGCGACTTCGGCACTGAGCTTGACCACCAAACACTTGTGCTGGACAAGTGAGTCGGTCTGCATTTCAGCCCATGCGGTAAAGTAAGCCACTAATCCATCGGTAGCCTTACCTGGGGTCGCCGCCAGCAAGGCATCCAGATTGTGCAGATAATCATGCACATACTCCTCGATCAGCGCGATGCCAAACTTCTCCTTGGATTCGAAATAATGGTAGAACGAGCCTTTCGGCACCTGGGCCGCGGCCAGCAATTCCGTCAGGCCTACCGCTGAAAAGCCCTTGCCAGCAATAACCGCCCGGCCCTGCTCAAGGATATGACTACGGGTGTCGGCATGTTTGGCGTTCATGAGTCGCACTATAACGGTGATTAGACCGGTCGTCTAGCTTTTTTATTAGTTGTATAATGGTCGATCCCGTTACCACGACCGCTCTATGGATCCCGGGTTTGCGCGCGGGATGATGAACGGAAGATTTTGCACCACCGGGGATGGTGAGACCTTTAGTGATGCCTATCCCTTTTCCCCGTCACCCCACACAGGCGTGAATCCAGTGAAGAAGGCCATGGCTACGCAGTGGGCATACGATCTTTTCTGTTGCTATGCGGCGACGGACAGGCAGTTCTCAGCAACGTCGTCAACGGATCGATCATCGTGTCTCGACCCGTCAGATGAACGATGTAGCAAGGTGATTGGCAATCAGTCCTGATAGCGCTGCAACACCAGACTTGCATTGGTGCCACCGAAACCGAAGCTGTTGGACATCACCCTGTCGAGTTGGGCCGGACGTGACTTCCGTACTATCGGCAGACCTTCGGCTTCCTGGTCGAGTTGCTCAATATTCGCCGAGCCTGCAACGAAACCATCTTCCATCATCATCAGGCTATAGATCGCCTCATGCACGCCTGCGGCACCCAGGGAGTGTCCAGACAAAGCCTTGGTCGAGGAGAATGCCGGCACTTCCGTCCCAAACACTTCTTTGATCGACTTCAGTTCCACAATATCGCCGACCTGGGTCGAGGTGCCATGAGTATTGATGTAGTCGATCGGGCCCTCTACGGTCGCTAGCGCCTGGCGCATACAGCGTACGGCACCCTCACCACTCGGAGTGACCATATCGTAACCATCAGAGGTCGCCCCGTAACCAACCAGCTCCGCATAGATCTTGGCTCCACGGGCCTGGGCATGCTGCAATTCCTCAAGCACGATCATGCCTCCGCCACCAGCGATGACGAAGCCGTCACGCTGGCTGTCATAGGTACGTGAAGCCAGCTCGGGGGTATCGTTGTATCGAGACGAAAGCGCGCCCATAGCATCAAACAATACCGTCAGCCCCCAATGCAGTTCTTCCCCACCGCCACAGAACATCACATCCTGCTTGCCCAACTGGATCTGCTCCATGCCAGCACCGATGCAATGCGCCGAGGTCGCACAAGCTGAAGAAATGGAATAATTGATACCCTTGATCTTGAATGGCGTAACCAGACAGGCCGAAACCGTGGAACACATGGTTCGCGTCACCATGTACGGTCCCACTCGGCGCACGCCCTTGCTGCGCAAAATATCAGCGGCTGCAATCTGATTGGCACACGAGCCACCACCGGAACCAGCGATGAGACCGGTACGCTGGTTGGATACCTGCGCGGCATTGAGACCGGCATCGGTAATAGCATCGCGCATGGCGACATAGGCAAAGGCTGCCGCATCCCCCATGAACCGTTTCACCTTGCGGTCGATAACCGCGTCGAGATCAATCCTGACCACCCCGGCAACGCGGCTACGGAAGCCTAGTTCGGCATACTCTGGGATCGATTGGATACCCGATCTACCCGTGCGCAAGGCTTCACTCACCGTTGGTTTGTCATGGCCCAAACAAGAGGTGATGCCTAAGCCGGTGACCACTACTCGGTTCATAGTTGACATCAGAAATAATCCGTGGAGGTGAATAGACCGACCTTGAGATCGCTTGCCACATAGATTTCACGGTCATCGACGAACACCCGGCCATCACCGATACCCATCACCAAGCGGTGTTCAATAACGCGCTTCATGTCAATTTCGTAACGTATCATTTTAGCCGTCGGCAATACCTGGCCAGTGAACCTGACCTCACCCACACCAAGTGCCCGGCCCCGCCCCGGATTATTGCGCCAACAGAGATAGAAACCGATCAACTGCCACAAGGCATCGAGTCCCAAACAACCGGGCATGACCGAATCATCCTGAAAATGACACTGAAAAAACCACTGATCCTCATGGATATCCAGCTCTGCCTCGATCCCTCCCTTGCCGTGGGTACCACCATCGGTGGTGATTTGGGTAATACGATCCATCATCAACATGGGGGGTAGAGGCAGGCGACCATTCTCCTGGCCAAACATTTCACCACGGCCACAAGCGAGTAATTCGTCGTGGGAAAAGGAATGCTTATTCATGAAAAGTTCCATATGAAAAACAAACCGCGAGAACCGCGGATGAATAGTGTACTGAGGGTAAACTGGAAGGGTAACCGCTCATCATACGTCGCAGTGTGTTGTGGATACCAATATCGGAAAACCCATGTCTCGTAACATAAGCCATAAACCACTTCAGAATCTAAGCAAAATCTTGTGTCGCAGGATGGATCTCTATGTCGGGCACCACCGTGCAGGTCAGCAAGACTACCGCGCAGAGCGTGGATTCTGGCAACCGTGACCGCTCTCCATCCATTATTAAGGGTAGTTTTGAACGCGATCCGGATGGGTAAGTCAGAATCCTGCCACGGGTGGCTATATAAGTGTAGGGGGTTCCGGTTATCGAAGTACAGGACGAGCCTTGTCCAAGATGGGATGAGTCTGGGAGCCTGTCGGGCCTGGGTAGAATTACTGTGACGGTGGAGTGAACGTTTCCCGTTCAGACTCAAGGATAGATTGGAAAATATGGCAAGAAATCGGCAACGCGTCACGATACGAAGATAAAAAAACCAGCCGCCAGCTTGGGTCATCGAGCAACGATGCGCGATTTTCAAGGCATCAGCGCATAGCTGATGGACCTTGGGTAGAGCGGTAAAAGGGATTTTTGCCGTGCTTATGATCGGTGGCGTCACGGATCACCCCAATCTCCGGAATACGCGCCCGCAAAGTACGCTCGACACCTTGTTTGAGGGTCACGTCCACCATCCCACAGCCCTGACAACCACCCCCGAAGGTAAGCACCACGTCGCCCTCGGCCGTGACTTCGAACAAACTTACCCGACCGCCATGACTGGCAAGCTGGGGATTAATCTCCTCGGCGATAATCTTTTGTACACGGTCGACAAGACTTGCCTGCTCGGCACTCATTTCGCCACGCAGTCGGGGTGCCCGGATGTTGATTTCTCCACCTGTTTGCGAACCCACAAAATCGACATTCGCCCCATCCAACCACGGCAGGCTGTTGGAGTCGATCACCAGTTGCCAGCCCGGGTATTTCATGACCTGATCATCACCACTGATTTCATGGGATTCACAAAAGGTCATCTCGCAGTCTGCCGACAAGCTACCCGGCTCACGGGCACGAATACGTACGGCCCAATCCGGGGCACCTTGTTCACGCAACAGTTTGCGAAAGTATTGCTGGGCTTCCGGACCGATTGCAATCATCTAAAGACTCCCGTTGACCCACGTTATTGTACGCGCAGCAGGTGGATCCCGAGTCTGCAAACGTCTGGGCAAGGCTATACTGTGGTTTTTCGGAGATACGCCATGACTTTGGCTAATCTTGCCGCTCTGCGATGCCAATCCAGGAACACTAGCGAGCATCGCTTGGAGCCGGCACGGATCCGCGAACTGCTTATCCAGCTTGCCGAGTGGAAGCTGGATGACACTGCGGATGCGATCAGCAAAGACTTCCATTTTGAGGATTTCCACCACACCCTTGGCTTTATCAATGCGGTCGGATTCCTGGCCAACCAGGCTGATCATCATCCCGATATCGAAGCAGGTTATGGTCACTGTTTGCTACGCTGGTCCACCCATGACTGCCATGGACTATCGATGAATGATTTTATCTGCGCGGCCCGGGTCGAGAAGCTGTTCGCACCAAAATCTCCTGAATAAACAAACTGACGGTGAAAAATTTTGCTGATCCAGAGAATTTTCCAAAGGGGCGGTATCGCGGTAGTTTCGGTCGCCCGCTTCGCCTATCCACCCCCATGACTTCCTGGCCCCCGCGCTGCGCCGCCGTGTTGCCGCTGGCCATCGCCCATGCCATCGGCACATTGTTGCTACAAGGAATTGTCACACAGCAGACTTGGCTGCATTCAGTGGCGATCGGTGCCCGTTATTTGCGCCGAGGCGTCAGTTTCTCCAACAATGTGCCCAATTCACTTTTTAGTGGCGTTGAAAAACTGTAGGCCTGACTACCCATCTCAAACTCGAAAAGCACCGAATGAAGAAACATTCTCTTCAGCCCCAGCTTCTGAAAACGTCGGTTGACGTCGCGATCTCCATAGCGATCATCACCGACCACAGGGTGCTCGATATGGGCTGCGTGAACCCGTATCTGATGGGTACGACCCGTCTCCAGCGTGGCTTCTACCAAGCTGCACTCCACAAATCGCTGGACCTCCCTAAACCGGGTTAGTGCCGGCTTACCCCGGGCCGATACCCTGACCATTCTTTCTCCTTGCTCACCGTTTGCACGGAATAGAGGAGCGTTGACGTCGACACGGGTGCGTTGCAATACTGGTGCCAATAAGCCTAGATATTGTTTGTGTACACGACCCTCACGGATTTCCTCCTGTAAGGCGAGCAAGGCACTGCGACGTTTGGCCAGCACCAACAGGCCCGAGGTATGCCTATCCAGGCGATGAGCTAATTCGAAAGGCTCCTTCGGCCTGGCGGCACGCAGCAGCTCTATGACACCAAAGCTCACCCCGCTGCCACCGTGACTAGCCATGCCGGCAGGTTTATTTAGCACCAGAAAATTGCGATCCTCAAAACTGATTGCATCCAGCAACTGGTGAATCAGCCGCGCCGATGGCTGACCCTTGTCCTCATTGTGGGCCTGGCGAATTGGTGGCACACGGATCACATCGCCCTCTTCCAAACGTGTATCAGCACCCACCCGCCTACTGTTGAGGCGTACTTGTCCGGTGCGCAGCAAGCGGTAAATATGGCTCTTCGGAACCCCCTTAAGAAGGGTAATCAAGGCGTTGTCGATACGTTGCCCGGCGCGTTCGGAGCCGACCTCAATATGCTGGACATGGGCTTTAGGTACAGGTGATATATTGGTTTGCATTGAAAAATCAACCGACTGAAGCCTATACTTTAACCGCGCAGGGTCAGGTTTGTATGTGTAGGTTTATTTCCTGACTACTGGCAAAATGGGATGGAGCAGTCATATTTGGGTAGAAATACCCGTGCTGACCACCTTTTAGTGTCGATGCCATCCAGTGCCCACCAAGCCAGATCCGTACAAGAAGATGGGCACTGGTGTGAGTAGACAAGCCATTTCCACGCCGAAGCAGCAGGAAGCTTCGGCCCAATGCCGCACTGCGGCGCAACCCCAGCCGGCCGCCTTGAGCGCTGATGGGAAAGTCGCTGCGTGCGCAAGAGGATATTGTTAATGAAGCGCATGTTGATCAACGCAACTCAGCGTGAAGAGTTGCGTGTGGCCATTGTAGATGGTCAAATACTGTACGATCTCGATATTGAGATTCCTTCTCAGGAACAACGTAAAGGTAATATTTACCAAAGCCGGATTACCCGGGTTGAACCTTCGCTCGAAGCGTGTTTTGTCGACTATGGTGCCGACCGGCACGGTTTTCTTCCCCTCAAGGAGATCGCCCATGCCTACTTCACTGCCGGGGTCGATCCACACAAGGCAGGCATCCGCGAACTGGTCAAGGAAGGTCTTGAACTGCTTGTTCAAGTAGAGAAGGACGAACGCGGCAACAAAGGCGCAGCTCTCACCACTTATCTCAGCCTGGCTGGGCGATATATGGTGCTGATGCCCAACAGTCCCTCTGCCGGAGGAGTGTCACGCCGCATTGAGGGAGCCGAGCGTAAGGCGCTCAAGGAAGCACTCGAGCAGATCGAAGTTCCTGACACGATGGGATTGATTGTGCGTACCGCCGGCATGGGGCGTGACCCGGAAGAGCTGCAATGGGATCTTGATTACCTTCTCAAACTCTGGGAAGCCATCGATACAGCAGCAAAATCCAAATCTTCTCCCTTCCTGATCTATCAGGAATCCCGGCTCATCATCCGGGCACTGCGTGACTATATGCGCCCGGATATCGGGGAAATACTCATCGACAGCGAGGATCTGTACCACGAGGCGGAGGATTTCGTACAGCGGGTGATGCCGGCCAATCTGCGCAAGCTTAAGCTGTACCAGGAAAAAGTGCCGCTGTTTACTCACTTCCAGATCGAATCGCAAATTGAAAGCGTCTACGCACGTACCGTCCGCTTGCCCTCCGGGGGTTCGATTGTCATTGACCAAACCGAGGCACTGACCGCAATCGATGTGAACTCGGCACGTGCAACCAAGGGCAGCGACATCGAAACAACCGCTTTCAATACCAATTTCGAGGCCGCCATCGAGATTACCCGGCAGCTTAGAATTCGTGATGCCGGCGGGCTGATCGTGATTGATTTTATCGATATGGAAAGTACCCGCCATCAACGGGAAATTGAAGATCAACTTAAGGAAGCTTTGAAACCCGATCGGGCCCGGGTTCAGATCGGTCGTATCTCACGCTTTGGTCTGCTCGAAATGTCCCGACAACGCTTGCGCCCCAGTCTGGGTGAAGCGACCCAGGTGGTATGTCCCCGCTGCGACGGGCATGGGCGTTTCCGGGCAGTGGAATCCCTGGCACTCTCCACCCTGCGTCTGGCCGAAGAGGCGGCTATGAAGGACCACACCGGACAAGTTCTGGTACAGGCGCCGACAGAAGTGACTAATTTTCTGCTCAACGAAAAGCGTGCCAACGTAATCGAGATCGAGTTGCGCCATGCGACCCATGTCATCATCGTCGCCGATCCGCACCTTGAAACCCCCAAACTTGAAATTACTCGTATTCGTGAGGGTGACCTGGAGCAATATTCTGCGCCGAGTTATGAACGCTTGACCAGCCTGACCGAACTTAAACTCCCCAAGGTAGGCCAAGTCTCCTCTGAAGGTGTAGATCCCGCAGTTACCACGGTTTTACCCAACACGCCCATTCCAACAAAATCATCCGCTTCCACAGGCGCCAAAACACCGACCCGCCGTATTGCAACGCGAAGTACAGGTCACCGCAAAAAAAGCCTGTGGCAACGCTTGTTCGGCTGGATGCAAGGCACCAGCGAAACTGCAGCTAAAAATCCGTCAACCCGGACCACCACGGGGGCTCGTTCAACAACAGCAAGGAATGCGACCTCGCGGACCACTGCATCAGCAGCCCGGAAAAGTAGTAGCGGGAATCGCCGCAATACCTCATCGACCGATCGTTCATCACGCCGTAGTGGACGGGGCGAAAACAGACCGTCCAATAGCCAATCCAAGCCCGCGGGACAGCAAGTGGGCAACCCCACTTTAGCAGCAGGCAAACGGGCCAAACCCCGCCGCTCCACCGCCAACAACTCTGCCAAGAGCAGCGCTGCCAGCCCAACTGGAAACCAGCCCAACCCGGCGCCCACTCTGGTTGCAGCTGGCCAACCGGAATCCCCTGCGCCCCACGCTGGTAATGCAGCATCCACAGCTACACCCTCTGAGACTGAGGCCAGTACTCCGGCCAAGCGTAATCGCCGTCGGGGACGCCGGGGTGGCCGCCGTCGGCATAATACGGTGGCCGCCAATAATCCGGCTGCAAACACTGCGGAGGCAGAGTCTTCTGACGCTCCGGGTAAGGTCGCTGAGCCATCGATAGCAACGGCTACGAAAGATTCGCTGGGCAGCAGTTTGCCAACCAAGAACCCAGTACCGGCAAAATCCCCAGCCGAAGAAGGGGTGACCAGGTCTGCGCCTGATCCGCAGCAGCCATCATCCACAGTAGCGACCAGTACCCCTAGCCCATCGGCCCCACAGCGATCGGCTAGCCAGCCCACGGCATCCAGGTCTCCACGGATTGAGCCTGCAGCCAGCAAGCTTTCTAGTGACCATACAGGAGGATCCAGCAAGCCTAAGCTGAGTTCGACGTCAGGAAGCTCCGCGGCGGGTTCTCCCAACACTTCGCCCAAGCCGACCTCTACGAGTACCGGAACGGGCTCTGTCCAGAACCCAGGGTCACCCCCAACTGCAACAGCTATCGCCGAGACTATTCCGCTAGTTTCGAAACCTTCTGCCCAATCGACTCCTGTTCCAGTCAGGCGCCCCATTGCTGAGCAGACTGCGCCCAGTCCCCAGCCTGGCACTACTACGATTGGCACTCCGCCGACAAGCGCTGCCAAACCCGTGACCCCTGCTCTGACTGCTGCCGACAACAACACTTCCCGAGGGCTGGACCAACCGCGCCCGGCCGCACCCGCCAAGCCACAGACTGATCGGCAAGTCTCAGCACCCCATGGCGCGGCAGCGGTGCCCTTACACCAACAGATTCACCAAGCCCTACGAGATGGAGAAGCTGGTCATCGTGGTAATCCGTTGCCAAGCCAAGCCAGTCTTTTTACGAAAAACCCGTCTGTGCACAACCCCGGGGAGCCTGCTGCTGAAGTGACTAAGCCGGTCAGTACAAAACCGCTTCCTACACCAGCGAATCCAGTGCAGAAAAAACCAGCCGAAGAGTAATGCCGTCATGGCGGTGGAAGGTTATTGAGTTTCCTCCGCCATTTTGCAGGACCTATTCAAATCACTGCATTCTCCTGTAACCCAATGGACCGAGAGCCCGACAGTCGGGTTTGAAGTGTCGGGGTTCTTAAACTGGATCACAGTGCGCTAAGGTGACGTCACTTTCTCGCCGCACCGCAGCCGGGCCGCAACCTGGACAGGCCGGATCCCGTGACAAATGGAGTTCACGAAAGACCAGCTGTAGGGCATCAAACAAAAGCAGTCGGCCGACCATGGGTTCACCCAGGCCTAGTAGCAGTTTGAGGGTTTCCACTGCCTGCAAAGTCCCCAGAACCCCGGGTAACACCCCCAGCACACCGGCTTCGGCACAGTTTGGGGCCTCTCCGGCACGGGGCGGCTCAGGGTACAGGCAGCGATAACAGGGACTGTCAGCCTGACGCGGATCAAAGACGCTTAACTGGCCGGAGAATCGTTCAACCCCGGCATACACCAGCGGGATACCTTGTTGTAGACTAATTTCACCAAGTAGATAACGGGTGGCAAAGTTATCTGCCCCATCAACGATGACATCGTGACCGGCCAGCAAAGCCTCGGCATTATCTCGCTGCAGGTGGGTCTGGCATGCGTGAATTTGCAGACTCGGGTTCAGTCCCAGCAAGGTGTTGCGTGCCGATTCAACTTTTGGCATGCCGATCGATTTTTCACTATGCACAATCTGTCGGTGTAGATTACTGCGTTCTACCCAATCGTGGTCAATCAGGGTAATCTGCCCTACACCGGCTGCAGCAAGATACAGACCCACCGGGGCACCAAGGCCCCCCGCCCCAATCAACACCACGCGGGAAGCCGCCAGTTTTTGCTGGCCCAATGGTCCAATTTCCGGAAGGATCAATTGCCGTGCATAGCGATCCCGAGTATCGCTATCGAGTTGTACCCCTGCCAATGGCAAACCTTTGGCGATCCATGCTGTGACCCCGCCCGCGACAGAAACTACCTCGGTGTAACCCATATTCTGCAAGTTTTGTGCGGCACGAATAGACCGCTGTCCGAGTGTACAGATGAGCATCAGTGGATGATTCGAAGCCTTGGCCCGGTCTTTCAGGAAAGCTGCGAGATCTGCTTCGTCGCAACCCATAGCCCCACGCGGCCGGCCTTTCTCACGCTCGATGAGGGTGCGAACATCCAGCAAAAGATGCCCACATGACTGACGCTGTCGAGCTTCTTCAACACTGATTTGTTGAACCATCATTGCACCTCTACAGGTGTCCTCAGTTTTTACCAATTTTCCTCTACCCGTACGACTCAGTGTCTTCCCCGAACATGTTGGAACAATCGCTTGCGTTTACGCAACTGACGATCACTGAGCACATTCTTGCGCCCGGCAAATGGATTTTCCCCTTCGCGGAAATGGACACGTACCGGCGTTCCATAGAGACGAAATCGTTTCCGGAAATAATTCTCAAGGTACCGTACATAGGCGGGCGCAAGATGCTTGGTACGACTACCGTGGATGATTATGGTGGGTGGATGATTGCCTCCAAAATGGGCATAGCGGAGCTTGGGAGCATGGCCGCGCACCAATGGAGGTTGGTACGCCGCATAGGCTTGTTCCAACGCCCGAGTCAATGCCGGTGTGCCCAGTGAACGATGGGCTGCCGCATAGGCGCTATCAATTGCCCGCATCAATTCACGCAGACCGGAACCCTGCAATGCCGAGAGAGTCACGACCTGGGCCCAGGTCGCAAACTCAAGTTTCCGATCAATTCCTGCCCGGCAGTGTCGGCGGGTATCACGATCCAGACCATCCCATTTGTTCAGAGCAACGACCAGGGCCCGACCGGCATCCAGAACATAGCCAATGAGACTCAGATCCTGATCGGTTACGCCTTCTCTCGCATCCAGCATCAGCAAGGCGACTTCGGCTTCATCCAGGGCCTGCAAGGTCTTGATGACAGAAAATTTTTCGAGTGCTTGCTCGACTCGTGCCCGCCGCCGCACCCCCGCCGTGTCAATCAGGATATAGGACTTCCCGTCACGCTGTAACGGCACATGAATGGCATCACGCGTAGTGCCAGCTATTTCAGAAACCACAACCCGGTTTTCGCCAAGCAGCCGGTTTACCAGTGTCGACTTGCCCACATTGGGACGCCCCAGGACGGCAATCGGTATGCCCTCAGAGGCAAAGTCCACGGTCTCTTGTTGCTCGGGAAGCCGAGGTACAAGTTCATCAAGTAAGTCATCAATACCGCGACCATGACTTGCAGTAATCGGTACAACAGGGGAAATCCCCAGTGAGGCAAATTCAGCCACTGCCACATCCGGATCCAGA
>CAYOLM010000007.1:19166-20471 GCA_964404785.1 uncultured Mizugakiibacter sp. | reverse complement strand
TCGGTGAGCGGGTGGCCCGGCGCATGGGCCGGTCTCTACTCGAACTGGGCGGCAATAATGCCGTTATCCTCGATGAGAGCGCCGAGCTGAAGCTGGCCATTCCGGCTATCGTTTTCGGTGCCATAGGTACTGCCGGCCAACGCTGTACCACTACCCGCCGACTGATTGTGCACCGTTCACTGCACGACACCATTGTAGAGAAGCTCAAGGCCGCCTACACCCAGATCGAAAAACATATCGGCGATCCCACCGATGCCAGCACCTTACTCGGCCCCTTGATCGACGAAGCTGCGGTACAACGCTATGAGCAAACCATCGACAAGGCCAAGGCCACGGGTGGGCACATCGTCGTCGGCGGCAGTCGTCTGCAGCGTGCCGGTCATTACGTACACCCGACCCTGATTACCGGCCTCGCCGCCGATGCGGAAGTCGTACAGCAGGAAACTTTCGCACCGATTCTTTACGTGCTGCCTTTTGATGACCTTGACGAGGCTATCGCTATCCACAACGGGGTTCCGCAAGGCCTGTCTTCAGCCATCTTTACCCAGAATCTAAAACATGCTGAGCGTTTTCTTGCCGCCACTGGTTCAGACTGTGGCATCGCCAATGTCAATATTGGCACTTCGGGCGCTGAGATTGGCGGGGCCTTCGGTGGCGAGAAGGATACCGGCGGCGGTCGGGAATCCGGTTCCGATGCCTGGAAGGCCTATATGCGCCGCCAGACCAATACCATCAACGGGTCGGATGATCTACCCCTGGCACAAGGTATCAAGTTCGATTTCTGAGCCCGCTAGCGAGCACGCGTCGGCAAACTGTTGCGGCGCGTGCTTTAATGCACGGCAGACCCGCTTGCATGCGTGGAGAATGCCAAGATGAATAGTCCGTCTCCTGCGTTGACCCCCATCCCGGTTACCAGTGGCAGTGCTATCGCCAGCCTGATCCTGGGAATCCTTGCATGGACGTTTCTGCCATTTATCGGCGCCATTCTGGCGGTGATTCTTGGCCACCTGGCCCGCAGCGAAATTCGCAGCGCGCCACCCGGCACCTTTACCGGGGATGGTCTGGCTGTGGCCGGCTTGGTACTTGGCTACGTGCAACTAGGTTTCAGTGCCTTGTTTCTGAGCTTTCTCCTGTTCGGTGGATTGGCGATTCTTGCCGGCTTCATGGGTATGTCCGCCCATGTTTTCTGATCGCTACGTGACCGCTCGTCACAGCAAAATCTCACCCATTGCGGTCACCATGCCTGCCTTTGTGGAACGTACCTATTCCCACCATGAACCCACTCGACCCGACCCAGCGTTTTAG
>CAYOLM010000007.1:0-19066 GCA_964404785.1 uncultured Mizugakiibacter sp. | reverse complement strand
TGTGGAACGTACCTATTCCCACCATGAACCCACTCGACCCGACCCAGCGTTTTAGTGACCGCGCCGAGGCGTATGCACGCTATCGGCCGGGATATCCTCACGAATTGATCGCCTGGCTGCACCGGGAACAGGGTATTAACGCCGGCATGAAAGTAGCTGATATCGGTGCCGGTACCGGCATCTCCACAAGGATGTTTCTTGATGCCGGCCATCGGGTCGTGGCGGTCGAACCCAATGCCTCCATGCGGGCCGTCATGGAGCGAGCTCTGGCTGCCAATCGCACCTTTTCCTGCTCCGCTGGATGCGCCGAAGCGACCATTCTTGGCGACGCTAGTGTCGACTTGATCTCGGTAGCTGAAGCGTTCCACTGGTTTGATCCACAAGCTAGCCGTAGGGAATTTACCCGAATCCTACGTCCCCATGGCCTGGTAGCCGTGTACTGGAACGCCCGCGCCGCTGTGGGTTCAGCCTTCCTTGATGGCTACGAGCAACTGCTACGCCGCTATGGCACCGACTATGCCAACGTTGCCGAGCGCTATGCCGACGCCGCCACCATGCAAGCCTGGTTCGGCGCGGGCTTCCATGGCCAGGCCTGCTTTTCACATCGGCAAAAATTCGACTACCAGGGCTTGCAGGGGCGACTGCTTTCCTGCTCCTATACCCCAGGCTCGGAACACCCTCAATTTACCGAAATGCTCGATGCGCTGCGTTCACTATTTAACGCTACCGCCCAGGAGGGTTGGGTGGACTTTGAATACGACACCCAGCTGTTCGTCGGGGCTATCACTTGAACATCTACCGCTTGCTCCGGCCACTGTTATTTGCCCTGGATCCGGAGCTGGCCCATAGCACTACGCTGCTGGGTCTGGAGATCGCCCGCAGTACCGGCCTGTCCCGACTGTTGGCCCCCCGTCCCAAGGCCTTACCGAGCCGCTTGTTGGGCCTGGAATTTCCCAATCCGGTGGGCCTAGCGGCAGGACTGGATAAGAATGGGGCACATATCGATGCGCTGGGAGCACTCGGTTTCGGATTTCTGGAGATCGGCACAGTCACCCCACGTCCCCAACCTGGCAATCCCCGACCGCGCTTATTCCGGCTACCCGAACAGCAGGCACTGATCAACCGCATGGGTTTCAATAACGAGGGTCTGGATGTATTACTGCACAATATCGAGCGCAGCCGTTACCGCGGCATACTTGGCGTCAATATCGGCAAGAACAAGGACACCCCCAACCCGCAGGCCGTCGATGACTATCGGCTGTGCCTGCGGCTTACCTATCCACTGGTCTCCTATATCACGGTTAACATCTCTTCTCCGAACACCCCGAAGCTGCGTGATCTGCAACACGCTACGGCCCTGCGCCTGCTGTTGGACAAGCTTTGCGATGCACGCGAGAAACTGGCGACCCAGTATGGTCGGCGTAAGCCGCTACTGCTGAAAATTGCCCCCGACCTCGACGCATCCAGCATGGATCGTATGGCCGCAGTTTTGCAGGACTCCAACTTTGACGGCCTGATTTGTACCAACACCACCGTCTCGCGCGAGGGAGTGACCGGACATGCCCTGGCGACGGAGACGGGCGGGCTATCTGGGACCCCCCTAGGGGTTGCGGCTAATACTGTGCTCAAGGGTATGCATCAACGTCTGGGTGAACGTATGCCACTGATTGGCGTCGGCGGCATTCTCAGTGGCTCGGATGCAGCGACCAAGATGCAAGGTGGCGCACAGCTGGTGCAATGCTACACCGGACTGATCTATCGTGGTCCACAACTCATTAGCGAGTGCGTGGAGGCTATCCGTTCGACCCAGGGAACCAGCCATGCACAATGAAAACCCCGCGATGAGTGGCTACACCCTGCTCGAAAATGCCTCGCTGAGTAGCCACAACACGCTGCGCGTTGCCGCCCGCGCCCGCTGGCTTGCAGAAGTTCATGATCCCCAGGCGCTTCCGAAACTGCTTGCTTCTCAGGCCCTGCAGCAGACTCCCGTACTCATACTCGGCGAAGGCAGTAATGTTCTGTTCACCACCGATTACCCGGGTCTGGTGGTGCAGATTGCCACGCGAGGGGTTGAAGTCCACGACAGTAATGGCCAGGCCACCCAGCTGCATGCCGCCGCCGGCGAACACTGGGACGATCTGGTGCGCTGGTCACTCAGCCATGGCTACCCCGGCCTCGAAAACCTGATTCTGATCCCCGGCAGCGTCGGGGCCGCCCCATTCCAGAATATCGGTGCCTATGGGGTCGAGGTCGCCCAATACATACATAGCGTCGAAGCTTTTGACCGGCAAACAGAGCAAACAGTCGAGCTGCCGGGTACGCTCTGCGAATTCGGCTATCGGGATTCATGTTTCAAGCGACAACCCGACCGCTGGATCGTGACAGGGGTAAATTTTATCCTCCCGCACGAGCCCGACTTGCATCTGGAATATGCCGGGCTACGCACTCAACTGGCACGCATGGGCGTGTCACAGCCCGCGCCCTACCATGTCGCCGAGGCCGTATTACAGCTACGTACCCGCAAACTGCCCGACCCCGCCCTGATTGGCAATGCCGGAAGCTTCTTCAAAAACCCATTACTGCCCACCCAACAGGCCCGCGAACTGCAGGCCGAGTACCCCCAGGTCGTACTTTGGCCGGCTGCTGAAGAGCACATGAAAGTCTCAGCAGCATGGATGATTGATACATGTGGATTCAAGGGATTACGTGAAGGTGATGCAGGTATCTCTAACCGTCACGCCTTGGTTCTCGTCAACCATGGCAAGGCCAGTGGAGCCGAACTCTGGGCCTTGGCCCAGCGGGTACGTGAGGGAGTCCAGGCACGTTTCGGGGTCACGTTAGAACCGGAGCCACGAATTCTCTGAACCGCAATACTCAGAACCCGGGCAAACCCTAACCCCCAACAGCCGACGAGGGCGGAATACTCATTCGAATTCAGAACGGACGTATCTTGTCCTCAGTATCGACCAGTTCCACATCTCCCAGGCCCTGCGCCAGACTGGTTGCATCGCCACCTTGAGCAAGCTTGATACGCAGCCGTACTTCATTGGTGCTGTCCGCATGCCGCAAGGCGTCTTCATAGGTAATCTCCCCGGCTTGGTATAGCTCGAAAAGACTCTGATCGAAAGTACGCATACCCAGGTTGGTGGACTGTTTCATGACATCCTTGAGCTTGTCCACCTCCCCCTTGCGAATATAGTCCTGAACCAGCGGGGTACCTAGTAGTACTTCCACCGCAACCCGACGCGCCTTGCCATCGGGGGTGGCAATGAGCTGTTGAGCGATGACCGCCTTGAGGTTTAACGACAAGTCCATGAACAGCTGCTGGCGCCGATCAATCTCAAAGAAATGTATAACCCGATCCATGGCCTGATTAGCGTTGTTAGCATGCAACGTACACAGGCATAAATGCCCGGTTTCAGCGAAATTAATCGCGTACTCCATGGTCTCCCGGGTACGAACCTCACCAATCATAATCACATCCGGTGCCTGGCGGAGGGTGTTCTTCAGGGCGTTTTCCCAAGAATCGGTATCAATGCCCAGTTCGCGCTGGGTAATGATGCAGCCCTCGTGTTTATGCACGTATTCAATTGGATCTTCGATAGTGATGATGTGCCCGGTCGAATTCTGATTGCGATAGCCGATCATTGAGGCTAGGGATGTGGATTTACCGGTTCCGGTGGCCCCAACGAACATGATGATGCCGCGCTTGGTCATCGCCAACTGCTTGATGATGGCTGGCAAATTCAACTCATCTACACTGGGAACTTTGGTCTCGATGCGGCGCAATACCATGCCTACACAATTGCGCTGGTAGAAACACGAGACCCGGAAGCGGCCCACTCCAGACAAGCTGATGGCGAACTGGCACTCGTGAGTTTTTTCAAACTCCTCCCGCTGTGCCGGGGTCATCACATTCAATACCAAGTCACGTGCTTGCGCTGCATTCAATGAAACTTGGGTAATCGGAGTAATACGACCGTTGATCTTGATCGACGGTGGAGCTCCCGCGGTAATAAACAGATCCGACGCCTTCTTGTGGGCCATCAACTTGAGAAATGAGGTGAAATCCGGCGTACTCATGGCTTAGTTCTCCATCATATTGGCGCGTCGTAGTGAGGTGACCCGCACACATTGTGTCCATCAAGCAGACTCAGGATTTAAAAATTTCCTTGTTCTTGGCAAGCGGTAGAGCCACCTGGCGGGTGATAACCCCCCTACGAACCAAGTCCTGTAAACATTGATCAAGCGTCTGCATGCCATACTGCTGCCCCGTCTGGATAGACGAATACATCTGTGCAACCTTATCCTCGCGGATCAAATTACGGATCGCCGGGATCCCCACCATGATTTCATGAGAAGCGATACGACCACCACCAACTTTCTTCATTAATGACTGCGCGATGACGGCACGCAACGATTCAGAGAGCATCGAACGCACCATATCCTTTTCGCCGGCCGGGAATACATCGATGATTCGATCAATAGTCTTGGCCGCCGAGGAGGTATGCAGAGTAGCAAACACCAAATGCCCGGTCTCGGCAGCAGTCAGCGCCAGCCGGATGGTTTCGATATCACGCATTTCACCGACCAGAATGTAATCGGGATCCTCACGAAGTGCCGAACGCAAAGCCTCGTTGAAGCCATGCGTATCACGATGCACCTCACGTTGATTGACCAGACACTTATGTGAAGTGTGCACAAACTCGATCGGATCCTCGATAGTGAGGATATGGCCGTAATTGTTTTTGTTGACGTAATCGACCATGGCGGCAAGGGTGGTTGTCTTACCCGAACCCGTGGGGCCGGTCACCAGGATTAAGCCCTGAGGCTGATCGATGAGTTCCTTGAATATCTTGGGCGCTCCCAGATCTTCAAGTGTCCAAACCTCAGCAGGAATGGTTCTCAATACCGCTGCCGCACCATGATTCTGATTGAATACGTTAACGCGAAAGCGAGCCAGGCCACTGATCTCAAAGGAAAAGTCAACCTCGAGAAATTCTTCGTAATCATGCCGCTGCTTATCCGACATGATGTCATAGACTAGTGAATGAACCTGTTTGTGTTCCAGCGCCGGCACATTGATCCGCCGTATATCACCGTCGATACGGATCATAGGCGGCAAACTGGCAGACAAATGCAGATCCGAGGCCTTATTCTTCACCGAAAATGCGAGCAATTCGGCAATATCCATGCACAGACTCCCCATGTCAGAAAAACGATTCTTAACACTCCTCGCAGCCGAGTATAGCGTGCGACAACGCTCCTGCGAGAGCAGCACATCATGAATCCAGACCAGCCAGCATGGGCCATGGTTCGCGCCCGTATTAAGGTGGCCGCCGAGCAGGCCGGTTTTGGGCCGGTCAAACTGTTGGCCGTCAGCAAAACCCGGCCACCCGCTGACCTACGTCGTCTGGCCGAACTGGGTCAGCAACACTTCGGCGAGAACTATGTGCAGGAGGCCCTGAGTAAACAGCGAGAGCTGGCTGATCCAGGCCTCCAATGGCACTTTATCGGCCCCTTGCAATCCAACAAGTGTCGCGATGTGGCCCAGCATTTCGACTGGCTGGAAAGCCTTGATCGTCGCAAACTTATAGAGCCGCTGTCACGGTTCCGGCCTCACTCATGCGCTCCACTGAACGTACTGATCGAAGTCAATATCGACACCGAACCCGGCAAATCGGGTTGTGCGCCGGAGCAGATGGTGACTCTCGCCGAGCTCGTTGCCCAAGCACCAGCACTACAGCTACGTGGTTTGATGGCAATTCCCGCTCCTCATGAAAACCCCACCCTACGACAAGCCGCATTCCGGCGTATGCGAAACCTATTTGAGCGACTCTGCGAGGAGTACCCTCAGGTTGATACTCTGTCCATGGGCATGAGTGCTGATTTTGAAACCGCCATCGCCGCGGGAGCTACCGAGGTACGAATTGGTACCGGCCTGTTTGGCCCGCGTAACTAATACGGTTCCCCCCAGCTTGTCACTGCATTAGGCTAACGAGCTTGCACTCAAGCGGACATCCTACACAACCATGACCGATATCGCGTTCATTGGCGGCGGCAACATGGCCCAAAGCCTTATTGGCGGACTCTGCAAGGCGGGCACATCGGCAAGCTCAATTCACGTCGCCGAACCACGACAGGAGGCCCGCGAGGTACTACGGAAGAACTACGGAGTGGTGTGCACCGCAGCCAATCCCGAAGCCGTGCAGGCAGCCGGGCTATGGGTATTTGCGGTCAAACCGCAGATACTACGCAGCGTTTGCCGGGAGTTGGCACCTCTGGCACAACGGCAGCATCCGCAGATACTTTCCATCGCCGCAGGAATTCGCAGCGAGCAGATTGACCGCTGGCTTGATGGCGGACAGTCCATCGTTCGGGCTATACCCAATACCCCGGCCTTACTTGGCGCAGGTGCTACCGGCCTGTTTGCCAACGCCCAGACCCAAGTGAGCGGACGCGATACCGCGGAACAAGTCATGGCCACCGTCGGCAAGACCATCTGGGTCGAAGACGAAGCTCTGATCGACACCGTCACCGCATTATCCGGCTCAGGACCCGCCTATTTGTTCCTGCTAGCTGAAGCCATGGAAAATGCTGCGGTATCCCAAGGGCTCTCGCGGGATGCGGCACGCCTGCTGGCAGCCCAGACCGTACTCGGTGCCGGACGTATGCTTACTGAAAGCGCTGATCCCGCCAAACTTCTGCGCAAACGGGTTACTTCACCAGGTGGTACTACGGCTGCAGCACTAGAAATCTTCTATAACGGCGGCTTTTCCGAGCTAGTTGCTGCGGCGCTGCAAGCTGCCGCACAACGGGGTGCTGAACTTGCCGAATTAGCCGAAATTCAACCTGCACCATGAATAGTTATTTCGCCAACGCCGCGCAGATCCTCATCGTCTTTTTATTCGGCGCGGTCATGGCAATACTGATCCTACGGCTACTTGCCGAGGTCTCCCGGGTAAACTTCCACAACCCGATCAGCCAGTTTCTCTACCGGGCCACCCATCTGATCCTTAACCCGGTGCGGCGCTTTGCCCCCAGTTACCGACAGGTGAATCTGGCGCCCCTCATCCTTACCTACCTAGTGGCCCTATTCAAGCTGTTGCTGCTGTTTAGCCTGCAGGGATTTTTGCCACACATACCCGGTCTGGCCTTGGCCGCGCTGGCTGAATTGGCCGATTTTATTTTGATGTTGTATATGGCCCTGATTTTTGCCTGGGCTCTGATGAGTCTGTTCACAGTGGACTCATCCAACCCCATCGTCCCATTCATCGAACAGCTTACCGTTCCGGTCGTGCGGCCCTTACAAAAGGTTCTTCCCAGCTTCGCCGGCCTGGATTTCAGTCCGGCCATCGCCATCCTCATTATCCTGCTGGCCAGGGTCTTGCTGGTTCAACCGCTACTTGAGCTGGGTCTACGCCTCGCCCAATAGCTTGCCCTGCAGCCTCATCACTCCTCACCACGTTGGGGGTCGCATTGCTCATCCCCCCCCGCCATGGCCCTCTCGGCTTGGGGCTTCTGCAGCCCAAGTCTGAACCCGGTAGGGGCTGCCAGACTTCACTACTTCGGGCAAGATAGATGCCTAACTGTTTTACCTGATATGGAGGTGTCGATATGTTTTGGCTGATCATCGGGCTGGTTATTTTTCTCGGAGCGCATTCAATCCGGATTTTCGCCAACGATTGGCGTAGTCGCCAGATCACTCGTCTGGGTCCGCAACTCTGGAAGGCTCTTTACGCTCTAATTTCACTGATCGGTCTGGCACTCATTGTCCGGGGATTTGAGCAGACCCGTCAGCATCCGCTGCTGCTATGGTCCCCGCCTTCATGGACGGCACACCTCACCGCCTTGTTCACCCTTATCGCCTTCATTTTGCTGGTGGCTGCCTATGTACCCCGCAACCGTATCAAGGCCAGCATCGGTCATCCCATGGTCGTTGGTGTACAACTGTGGGCAATCGGTCATTTACTGTCCACCGGTACGCTAGGCGATGAAGTGTTGTTCAGTAGCTTGTTACTCTGGGCCATCGTGGATTTTTTGGTCGCACGGCGCCGCGACCGGATTACCGGGGTGCAACCTACCCCAGGTACGGCAGCTAGGGATATGGCTACGCTGCTGCTGGGGCTCATCGCCTGGGCGGCCTTTGCCCTGTGGCTGCACGGCCCGCTAATCGGGGTGAGACCCTTTGCTTGAGGCCACACACACAGCAGCTGCAGAGGTGAACGTATCGGGATAGGCAGTGCCTGCCGCAACTGTGCGTACCCTACTTCGGGTACCGGTGACTTAAGCGGCCACGGCTTGGTCGAACGGCGCTTGCCGACCTGACCGCATGAACAGGGTTTACGCCCACCTCGACCACGCTGGGTGGGTTCAAAACCCCATCCGGGCAACATTATCATGAGCCATTGAATGGTTACTCTCCGTTTCCCTCGAACGTCCGAGCAATGAAATCCATCCGCCAACTTCAACGCATGCTCGACCACGTACTCAGCCGTGACCGCCGGCGTTTCGCCCGACACTTGCAGGCACTGCGGCGACCATCGCCAGCATCCCCGGAAAACCTGGCCAAACTGGAGTCGGCAATGGCCCACTCGGTGGCCTGTCGCGATGCCCGGGCCGCGAACCTGCCCCATCCTGAGGTAGACGCAAGCCTACCCATCGCTGCACATGCTAAGGCCATCATCGAGGTGATTCGACGTCATCCGGTACTGGTACTCGCAGGCGCAACCGGCTCGGGTAAGACCACCCAGTTGCCCAAGCTGTGCCTAGCCGCCGGTCGCGGTACCGCCGGACTGATCGGTTGCACCCAACCACGCCGTCTCGCCGCTCGCAGCATGGCCCGCCGCGTCGCCACCGAGCTGGGGGGTGAACTCGGTGGGTGGGTGGGCTATCAGGTCCGCTTCCAGGAACGACTCGGCCCCGAAACCTGCATCAAGTTCATGACCGACGGCATTCTGCTCGCCGCAACCCAGTCCGACCGGGAGCTAGCAGCCTATGACACCCTGATCATCGACGAAGCTCATGAACGCACTCTGAATATCGACTTTCTGCTGGGCTATCTAAAAACGCTATTGCCAAGACGTCCGGACCTCAAGCTCATCATCACCTCGGCTACGATCGATACCGCGCGTTTCGCAGCGCATTTTAACGATGCTCCGGTGATCGAGGTCGAAGGTCGATCCCATCCGGTCGAAGTTCGCTGGCGTCCACCCGCAGGACGTGCCGCGGCTCAACCCAGCGAACCGATCGCCAAGGCCCTGGATGAGATCAGTGCCGAGAATTCCCGTGGCGATGTGCTGGTGTTTTTGCCTGGCGAACGTGAGATTCGTGATACCCACCTGTTTCTGGAAAGACGCGGCTATCGCCACACCGAAATCGTACCCCTATATGGCCGGCTATCTGCCAAAGAGCAGGATCGGGTGTTCCATCCCGGCCCCGCTCGACGGATTGTGCTGACTACTAATGTTGCCGAAACTTCGCTGACCGTACCGCGTATCCGCTACGTGATTGACACCGGTGTGGCCCGGGTCAAGCGTTACAGCACCCGCCGACAGATCGATCGGCTCGATATCGAGCCAATTTCGCAAGCGGCCGCGGACCAGCGCAAGGGACGCTGTGGGCGGATCGGGCCGGGGGTCTGTGTGCGCCTGTATGCCGAGGAAGAATTTATCACCCGGCCCCACTATACCGACCCCGAGATCCGTCGCAGTGCCCTGGCGGGGGTGATCCTGCGCATGCTTAGCCTGGGTCTGGGTAAGCCGGAGGGGTTTCCTTTTCTCGATCCTCCTCAACCCCGTTCGATCAGCGAAGGTTGGCAACGCCTAGTCGAGGTCGGCGCCGTCGATGGGCAGCAAAGCCTCACCCGCACCGGTCGCGACATGGCGAAATTGCCGCTGGATGTACACCTGGCCCGTATGCTGCTGGCCGCCCGCGACGCTGACTGCGTAGCGGACATGCTGGCCGTTAGTTCCTTCCTGAGTGTCCAGGATCCACGCGAACGGCCTGCGGATGAACGCGCCAAGGCCGATGCCGCACACGCCCTTCTGGCCGACCCAAACTCAGATTTTGTCGGCATTCTACGGTTGTGGGAGGCCTTCAACGCAAAGCTTGAGGACAGCACCCAAGCACAGTTGCGCGACTGGTGCAGGTGCCACTATCTATCTTTTCTGCGCCTGCGTGAATGGCGTGCCCTGCATCGCCAGCTACGCCTGCAAGTGCAAGCCATGGATTGGACCATCCGTGTTGCAGAGCGTCTCCCGGTTACTGAAACCAAGCCGCCGGCCCCGCCACTCACCACGAATCGCTACCAGGCCCTGCACTTGGCATTGCTCGCCGGCCTGCCCACACACGTCGCCAAACGGGATGAAAAGGGACTGTATCGCGGTACCCGCGAACGTAGCTGGCAGATCTTTCCTGGCTCGGCACTAGCTCGCAAGGGTCCGCGCTGGCTATTTTCTGCCCAGGTACTCGATCTCGGGGGGCGGGTCTACGGGATGCTAAACGCCCGCATTGAACCGGCCTGGATTGAACGCCAAGCCGCACACCTGCTCAAGCACCGGCTCACTGAACCGCACTGGTCACGCCAACGTGGCGCAGTGATGGCGTGCGAACAGATCACCCTGTTTGGACTGGTACTGGTCGAGCGCCGGCCGGTCACCTATCACCGCTTCGACCCGGATGATGCCCATCGCGTGTTCCTCCTCGAAGGGCTGGCCGAATGCGCACTCGATTCACCCAACCCGGTCATCACCGCCAATCGTCGTGTACTGGAGGAAGCCGGGCGCGTGCAGGTCCGGCTGCGCCGCGACGACCTACTCAAGAGTGCGCTGGATCGTAAGGCTTTTTTTCACGACAAACTCCCCACTAAAATCACCACCCGGGCAGGATTCGAGACTTGGTACCGGCGTGCCGATACCGAGACTCGTGCGGCCCTGCGTTGGACCCTGGATGACGTACTAGAGCTGCCCCCGGTAGCCCATTCCGGACTGTACCCGCCCCGACTCGAACTGGCTGGCCAGGCCTTGCAACTCGAATATCGTTTCGTTCCCGGCGACACCGCCGACGGGGTCTCTCTGCGGGTACCCCTGGCACGGCTCAATACCCTGTCTCCAGCACGCCTGGACTGGTTGGTTCCCGGGCTTCTTACCGAGAAAGTAACCGCCCTGATCCGAACCCTGCCCAAACCCTTGCGACGCAATGTGGTACCGGCACCTGATTTCGCCCGCGCATTCTGTACCGCTGTAGTGCCCCACGAGCAGCCCTTGGTCGAAGCTCTGGCCACGTATCTGCAACGCATCAGCGGAGTCACCATTCAGCCCCCGGATTTTGATCCCGCGGCCTTACCCGAGTACCTGCGTATGCATATCGCGGTCGTGGACGAGCACGACCACTTGCTTGCTGCCGGGCGCAATCTCGAAGCTCTGCGAGCGCAGCTAGGGGAGCGTGCCCACCAGGCCTTTGCTACGCATAGCAATGCGGCCCTCGATACCACCCCAGTGACCACTTTCCGATTCGAGACCATTCCCGTTACCGTCTCCGGGCCGCACGGGCTGCCCGCCTGGCCGGCCTTGGTTGATCTTGGAGAAAGCGTTGCCTTGCACCTGTTCGAACAGGCCGACGAGGCGCGTATAGCCCACCATGACGGAGTCCTGCGCTTGTTGCGCACGGCCTTGGTGGCCGTCATCAAGCGGGCTCGACGGCAATTACCTATCAATACCCGGCTAGCCCTGCAATGGACCTCACAGGGCCGTGTGGAGACTTTGCGCGAGGAACTGGTCGAAGGCGGCTTGCAGGATCTGCTGGCCGTGGCAGTTCTCGATGTTCGTGGGCAAGGCCCATTCGAGGCCCTGCGCGAACGTCTGGCCAGCGAACTGTTCAACGCAGCGGTGGTGCGCCTGCAACGGGCCGAACCCATTCTCGCCCTATATGCCGAACTCCACGACTGCTTGCTAGCACCCACCCCCGGTTTCGCCCGCGCCAGCTACGACGATCTACACAGCCAGTTGCAAGCCCTATTACAACCGGGATTCCTGCAGAATGTTTCCACCCTGCGTCTCGGGCACTATCCACGCTACCTTAAGGCTATGCATCTGCGTATCGAACAGCTGCGCCAGGACCCGGTTCGCGATCAGCGGCGCCTTCTCGAAGTACTGCCCTACTGTCGCGCACTGCATGATCACCAGGCGGCGGGCGCCACCGGAGCAGCCTGCGAGAGGCTGCGCTGGTTGATTGAAGAATGGCGCGTATCGGTATTTGCCCAGCAACTCGGCACCGCTGAACGGGTCTCCGGCAAACGCCTCAAACAAGCCCTAAATGACCTGTCGCAACAAGCATCCAAGCCCTGATGACGATCCGGATCACGCCGATAACCATCCGGGACAAGCTCCAGGGTACTTGTCACGTGTGCTCGAACCGGCACAGATTCGATCCGGGGGAATCACCCCCTACTCACTATCATCTCGCCTGCCACGAAGATATCCAGCTGTGTGCTTGCAACAGGCACCCATTTCTCGGCAGTCAGAGGTGCCGTCGCCAACAGCAGCACTCGCTGTTGACACTCATGTTCTATGCAGACCCGCTGGATCTGGTGAAGATTGGTGTTAGCAAAAGCCAGCAGATGGGTGCCATCACTCATCAACAGATTGAGTATGCCCAACTCGCTCAGTGCCAACAGGGGAGCGTGTAGTACCGTCGCCAATGCCTCACCTTCAAGCCGGTGATTCTTGCTGGCCCGGGCGATATGATTAAGAAGAAAGCAGAAGGCGTGCTCCGAATCGGTTTCACCGATGGTTTGGAAGCGGTCCAAGCTAAAGCGGGGATCGCCTCTGATACCTGGCAACTTACCGTTGTGGGCAAAGACCCAGGAACGACCACCAAGTTCACGTGAAAACGGGTGGGTGTTGGCAGAGCTGCGTCCAACCTTGGTGGGATTTGCCTTACGGATATGACCGATGACGACAGTACTCTGGTAGTCGTTTTCGGCAATGAACGCCAGACACCGGCTTTCGGCCGCGGGAATCGGTTCTTTGAACACCCGAGCCGCCCGGCCCTCGTAAAAGGCCACCCCCCAGCCATCGGCATGCGGGCCGATTTCACCGCCACGTGGACGTAACAAGGCCAGCGAATGGTTCACATCAGTTGGATAGCGGGCACTCATCCCGAATAATTCACACATAAGCTCTCCTTCAAAACCAACTGTGCAGCCAGTATTTCTCAAATAAGACCTTGCCGGCATGCCAGTGTCGACCGACCTTATACGCCTTCACCTGTGGAGTAGGCTCGGCGTAGAAGTTGCCGCGACCGATACCCGCCTTGCCATCGCCAGCTTCTATGAAGCATTCACCATGACCATCAAAGCGTAGCGGCTCACCCTGACCGGTGACGGCACAAGCGATATTGTGAGCCACCACGAGGGCCTGGTTATGAGCAAAGGTGCCCGCTTTCGGTAACGGCTTACCCAGCTTCAGGGGAATACCGGTAATGTCGCCGATAGCATAGACCTTAGGCATACGCGTCTCGAGCGTATACCGATCTACTGCAATCCAGCCGCTCTCACCGACAAGTGTCGACTCGCGCACCACCTGGGGTGCCCGGTGCGGTGGGACATAGGCAAGCAGGTCAAAAGGAGCTTCCGCACCATTCGCAAAATGAATAAGCCGGGCTACAGGATCAACCTCTGTGACCTGGTGCTCTGGGTGATAACCAATTCCCTTGGCCTCGACCATCTGCCGGACTCCGGCCGAAAACTCGGGTCCTGTCACCCCCATCGGTCCAGGCTCAGCGGCATAAAGATCCACCTGGACAGCATGTCGGACCTTGCGCTTACGACAGTCGTATTCGAGCAGCATCGCCGCCTCGTAGGGTGCTGCCGGACACTTATAGGCGGGCGTTGCCGTCAATACTACGATGCGCCCTGCGTTCAGTTTCTTCAGCGCATCACGCAGTCTTTCAGCACCAGCGAGAGTATAGAAACTATAGCCGGCCGCAGCCAGACCCGGGATAGCCTCGGGGTGCAACTCGGCACCCAGCGAGATCACCATATAATCCGCCGTCAGAACTTTTCCTGCAACCGTCACCTGCCGTCGCTGCGGATCGATTCGTTCGATCTCTCCGTGAATAAGCTCGATGCCCTTGCGGCGCAGTCGAGCCAAGGGGCGGGAAATCTTCTTTGCGGTGCGCAAGCCCGTCATCAGCCATAGCAGGGATGGGGCGAAGAGATGTTTGCGCTCGCGATCTACCAGTATGACGTGGTGTCGCTGTGGTAGCTTTTTGCGTAGCTCAACCGCCGTAACCAAGCCGCCAATTCCGCCACCAAGTACGACAATGGTCTGTGATTCGGACATTGCAATCTCCTCGCCTAAAATACCAGGGTGCAATCGGCCCATTGGACCCAGTCGGTCAATTCGCTCAGGGTGCTGCGACAACAGCCCTCACAGAGCATCTCCTCGGTCAAACCACGCGCATCCATACAGGTGCCACACACACCGATTTCTCCACCATGACGGGTCACTGCAGCTAACATGGTCTCGAGGTTGTAGTAGCCCTGCGGTACCTTTTGTCCGGACTTGGCACAACTTGCTGCATCACCGAGCAGAAACACGCGGACCGACTCGCCCTCGCGTCGAACCAGAGATCCGGCAAGCCGCAGGCCGTTATAGCTGCGCTCGGTGCCGTAGGGTGGATCATTGAGTAAATACAGGGTCTTGCTCATGGCATATTCTCCAGGTCATCTTGAAAATCTACGGTGCGAACGGTTCGCACCCCGCCTATCTATTTGATATGTATGCTGTTCACTCCGCGACTCCAGGCACTCGGCCCGCTCGCGACAGTCTTCCACTGCCCGCCAATAAGCCACTCTCAATAGGCAGGCCGCGGGCACGCCAGTCCGGCACTCCCTCTTCAAGTCGAATCGCCCGGTAACCGTGTTGCCGGAGTCGCGCCACCGCATCGATGGCCAAGACACAGTAGGGTCCACGGCAATAGGCAACGACCTCGCGATCAGGCGACAACTCAGCCATGCGCCGGTCCAGCTCGTCGAGCGGCACCGATAAGGCGCCCGGAATATGTCCTGCGCGATACTCCTCAAGTGGTCGCACATCGAGAACAATCACCTCACCGCGTTGAACCCGTGCGATCAACGCCTCTTTATCCACCGGCTCCATGACATCGCGGGCCTCGAGAAATTGACGCGTTACTGCTTCAATCTCCAACAACCGGGACTCAGCGAATTGACGCAAGGCTAGAAAGAATGCACACACTTGCTTATCCGCCAAACGATAGGTCACGCGAACCCCATCCTTTTCAGCTTCAACCAGACGAGCACGTCGAAGTACCTGCAAGTGATGCGAGGTATTGGCAACCGGCAGATTACCAACCTGTTTGGCCAGCATTTCGACGGTGCGGGGCCCTTGACAGAGAATATCCAAAATTTCGAGCCGTGGGCCACTTCCAAGCGACTTACCGATCCGGGCGAGCTGCTCGTAAATGGCATCCTTGAACTGTCGATTCGATGAAGACATAGGCTTTATTCAAATATTCAAACGAATATAAGAATATATATCTCTAATGATGGAGTCAAGTCGCCTACTCAACCCCTGGAAACTCGGAATCGACGGCCTTGCAGGGTTTGCTGCATGGCTAGGCCACGACCCCATAGGAGGCTCGGCAGCAGGTCCGACCACCCGGCTGCCAGTTCGCTTGCGGCCTACTCAATGAGCATTCGCTTTATGCCTGTTAGGTGTCATCCAGTTTTAAGACAGTATCTATGAATTAGTGTAGTATCGTACCAACACACCATTCATAACCTATTCTCATGAATAAAAAAATCCGTGCTTTCTCCCTTCTGGCGCTCGTCGCCGTACCTGTACTGGCCATAGCACGCCCACCGCTTATCTACCATCACCTTACCAAGCTGGCGGCCCACCCTGCCGATACGGTGCGTGTAGTGCTAGGCCAACAAGATGTCGTCATCCACGTTTCACCAAGTAACTCGGTCACCGTTAGCACCGACATCTGGGCCGATGCCCGTGCAGCCGATGCCAAGGCCAAGATTATAAAAAGGCTCACTCCGACGGTCAGCGCCCAGGATGGCGAGGTGATCATCCGCACCTCCACACACAATAGTTGGGGTTGGAACTTCCATTTTGGCAGTAGCCCGCAGGCACGAGTAACCATCACCATGCCGGCCTCAATGGCCGTTGAGTACCGGTTGGGTTCGGGCGATTTTCAATTTATCAATCCCGGCGCACCCAACCTTATCAAGGGTGATAGCGGTTCCGGTAACGTCGTCATTAAATCGGCATCAGCCCGGGTGGTGGCCAAGACGGGATCCGGCGATTTCATCATCGCGCTGGACCCAGCGACCCAACGGGTGAAGCTCAGTAGCGGTTCGGGCGATATCAGGATCAACACTGCCTCAGCAAAACAGGTACGGATCAGCACTGGCTCGGGCGATATCAATTTCTCGGGAACCACCGATTCACTAAATCTCAGTAGCGGTTCAGGCGCTATCTGGATCAGCACCGCCTCAGCAAAACAAGTACGGATCAGCACCGGCTCGGGCGACATCACCGCACACTGGCATAAGCTTGTCGCTGCCTCACTGCACGCCAGTTCGGGTTCCGGCGACTTGGTGATGTTCTTCCCCGCCGATTCCAAGCTGAAGGGTACCTTATCGACCAGCAGTGGCGATGTCGACACAGATTTCACGGCTACAATCCACAGCAACCAACATTCATACACCTTGACTGGCGGTGGTGTCGATGCCGTGCAACTGAATGCCAGCACCGGTTCCGGCGACATCACCTTGCACAAGGGTGCTTGAATCTAGTGGCCCTGTCGCGTCATGGATACACCGGCAGTAAGCCATGAAAAGTAATCTGCGTTCTTCGGCGAAGCGTACAAGGAGAGCACCCTTCGCCGCTGCTCCAGCAGGTCCGACAGGCTGCTAATGTACCGGCTGAACCCGCACGCTTTGACCACAACCCTGCACATAGATTAGCCAACTGCCAAGGACCATCGGCTTGATCGTGACCTTGGGGTTCTGTGTTGTCTGGCACATCCACGATTCCGAACCGGTCTGCTGCCAAACCTGGCCATTGGCTAATTTGATCCGGGTGTTGCCGTTCCAGCCACTGAAGCTGCCAACAATATTGGACTCAAGCTTCTTGCGTGGTTGATCGACGGCTCGGCGATAGCCGAAGCGGCTGGGAGACCCGGTCTGAACTGGTGTGGCATGGATCTCGCCAACATGGCGAGCCAACCACTGATCGAGAAACTTCAGCTGCTCTGCAGAGAGTTTGCTCAGCCCGGCCCGATTGAAGTCAGCCTGCGACATACGCTCCTCAAGGGTTGAGAAGTGCTGCCCAGAGGGGCTCACCGACTGAGCATGAACCGACCCGGTAACAAGAACCAGGGCACCCAACAAGGTAACTGCCAGAGATTGGATTCGCATGCTAAGCATGCTAGCAGGGCAAGCGGTCAGATCACAATATCCCCAAGCGCCGTGTCAGCCCAAAGCCATACATAATGTCCCCTTTTACTTACAAGGAGGGGGCCGGTGACGGAGGAGCGCATTACGATGCATCGCAAAGAGATTGATCGCCTGGAGGTGATCCGAACGGTGGTAGAGCAGTGCTTGGGCCAAGATACGGTGGCACGACAGTTGGGGCTGAGCGTGCCTCAGATCAAGCGCCTGGTGCGGCACTGCCGGGATCAAGGTGCATCAGGTCTGGTTTCATGGCACCGCGGGCGGCGACCCAACAACGCTCGTCCAGTGGCCACCACAGCATACGGTGAATATCTATGGCGACGATTTCCTGCGGCGGCGTCAAGGTACCGTACCGCGTCGCTGGACGCGGCGAGCGATCCGCAGTGAACTCGCGCTCGCGCCACTTGGTGATGGGCTATGGAAACGCTACCCACCCGCCCTTGTCATACATGCCCACGCTGCGGCTATACTCACAAGCGCTGGTGTGAACATGCCACACCGTCCACAACATCCTGGAAATTTACATGAAGCAATTGCTGGTATTTGCCCTATTACTTTTCAGTGGATTGAGTCTGGCTCACGCCGCGGCCGCGGCCGCGGCCGCTCAGCATCCGGGCAACAAGGCAGCAGGAAAGCTGCTGGTCTTCACTTGTCATGGATGCCATGGTATTCCCGGTTACCGCAATGCCTATCCCAATTATCCGGTACCCAAGATCGCCGGCCAGCATTACGCTTACCTGATAACAGCCATGAACGAATACCGGGATGGGCAGCGTGAGCATCCAACGATGCATAATCAGGCAAGCAGCCTGTCCAAGCAGGATATCCGCAATATCGCTGCCTATCTTTCCAGTCTACGCAAATGAACGGCCGTATGAGGATTCGACTGATGACCCGTAGTCTAAGTGTGATCACCAGCCTTGCACTGCTGGTATGGATGGTTCCTGCCGCCCATGCTGAAGGCAATGCTGCGGCCGGTAAAAACAAGGCTGTTGTCTGTTTTGCCTGCCATGGCAGAAATGGTAACTCCCTGGACTCGCAATACCCTCGCCTGGCGGGTCAATATCCGGCCTACATCGTGCAGGCTTTGAAGGAATACAAGGACGGACAACGCAAGAATCCGCTCATGGTTGGATTCGCCTCGACCCTGAGTCAGCAGGACCGTATGGATATTGCCGCTTATTTTGGCAGTCAGAAGCCCGTCCTGTGGACTCTCAAGGGCTTTGTTGAAGGCAGCAATAAGGGTTTTTAGAAACCCAGTACCCCGTCACCGTGTTTTTTGCCTGGCAGTCTGCTGAACTTCGTCAAACCTGGCGATGCTCAAACTGTTACCAGCTTTGCTAGGCGTATCCGCAAAGCCGAGTCCTGTGCTCGCAAGGGCTCACTCACTGTAGGCTGCGACAGCAACTTCTGTAATGACAAAGGCGTGTCGATGGCATGTCCGACTAGTGGCTCGATTACCTCGCTGAACTTGGCCGCATGGGCCGTGGCTACCACCGCGTAATCCTGCGTATCCCCATGCTTGCGCAATTGCGACAGTATCCGCAGAGCCGTCGCGGTATGTGGGCATGGCGG
>CAYOLM010000006.1:13579-20963 GCA_964404785.1 uncultured Mizugakiibacter sp. | reverse complement strand
GACCCAGGTTCGACAAGACTCAGGTTAAAACCCGCTTGATGTACCAGCGGTACAAATCCTGGAAAGGAGGTGTTAACGCTGCTGCAGTCACGGATCAGAACCGCATCGTTGGCCACCTGGCCGGCAACGGCAAAGGCCATGGCGCAACGATGGTCAGCATGACTGTCCACCTCGCCACCATGAAGCGGGCCTCCCTCAATGAGGGCCCCATCCGGGTATTCCTCGATAGTCACGCCAAGCTGGCGTAACCCCACTGTCATCACCGCAATACGATCGGATTCTTTTACCCGTAATTCCCCGGCACCACGAATACGGGTGCGACCCTGCGCCAGTGCCGCAGCGACGAACAGGACCGGAAACTCGTCAATCATATCGGCAACCCAAAGTTCCGGGATATCGATCCCATGTAGCGGGGCATAACGCACCTGCAGATCGGCCACCCTCTCGCCACCCTGCTCACGGGTAGGCCCTTCACGAATGTCGGCGCCCATGGCACGCAAGGCCTGCAGCAAACCGGTACGGCGGGGATTCAGTCCCACATCGGGCAGACGCAATTCTGAACCTGGAATCACGCTAGCCGCCACCAGCAAGAATGCTGCCGACGAAAAATCAGCCGGAACGACGATATCCATCGCCTGCAGGACATGACCACCGCTCAGGCGAGCGTATCCTGGGGAGCATTCGATTGGCCAACCGAAAGCCGCCAGCATCCGCTCGGTGTAATCGCGGGTTGGATGTAACTCGTGGACTTCCGTATTGCCTTGTGCATACAAACCGGCCAGAAGAATGGCGGACTTGACCTGGGCGCTAGCAATTTCGGGAGTCACGCGGCAACCATTCAGGTTGCTTCGGCGATGGATATGCAGTGGCGGTAAATCCCCTTCTCGGGCATCAAATCCAGCGCCCATTTGACGTAACGGCCCAAGCACCCGTCGCATTGGCCTTTTCAGAAGTGATGCATCACCGGTCAAAACCGAGTCGAAAACCTGTCCCGTCAGCAATCCAGTCAGCAGCCGCATGGCCGTTCCCGCATTGCCGCAATCAAGTGCCTGATCCGGAGCGCGCAGCCCATGTAGGCCAACTCCATGGACCCGCCGTTCTCCCATTACCGGTATCTCAATTCGCACTCCAAGTTGCTCAAAGATAGTGGCGGTAGCCCGGGTATCATCACCTTCGAGAAAGCCTGAAATATGCGAACAACCCTCAGCCACTGCCGCCAGCATGATGGCCCGATGCGAGATCGACTTGTCTCCGGGTATCCGGATCTCTCCATGCAGCGGTGTTCCGGCGGGGCCACTCGACCAATTGAGCATGGCCATCAGGCAACCACCTCCCATTGAGCTGGGTTCTCGCCGGGAATGCCGCAAGTCAGGTGACGCATGTGAGGCAGTCGGCCCGTAGCAAAGCTCATGGCAAAGCCACCGGATACGATCCGAGTACCCGCACCTGTTTTACCAGCGGGCCCAGTTCGGCCAAGGCATCCAGCAGTGGCGACTGTTCGGCATGGCCGGCCACGTCGATGAAGAATGCGTACTCCCATTTCCGGTCATGGGTAGGCCGCGATTCGATCCGGTTCATACTAACCCCATGCCGAGCCAGCGGGCTTAGTACCTGGTAGAGCACTCCGGGTTGGTCCCGGACAAAGACCAGCAATGAGGTGCGATCGTTGCCAGAGGGGGGGAACATGTTCGAGCCGATAACCAGGAACCGGGTGGTATTGTCAGCACGATCCTCGATGGGGCCGGCTAAAGTCTTGAGATGATATACATGTGCCGCGCTATCCCCGGCGATCGCTGCAGCGCCCTCCTCCCGGCGGGCCCGACGGGCTGCTTCGGCATTACTGTCCACCGGGATACGCTCGACCGCAGCCATATTCATCCTCAGCCAGCACTGGCATTGCGCCAGAGTCTGTGGATGGGCGTAGATCCTATCGATCTGTTCCAACTCATTCTCACCGGAGAGCAGGTATTGATGGACCCTGAGTTCGATCTCTCCACAAATACGCAACTCGGAGGCCAGAAACATGTCCAGCGTGACTTGAATGATGCCTTGGTGCGAGTTCTCGACTGGCACGACACCAAAATCGGCATTACCGGCGGCAACCTCCTGAAAGACCTCCTCGATCGAGCCTAATGGCAAACCGTAGGCGGCATGACCAAAATGCTTGCGTACCGCTTGCTCACTAAAAGTCCCCTCCGGCCCCAGATAGCCGATTTTCAACGGTTCTTCCTGGGCCAGGCAGGACGACATGATTTCACGGAACAAGCGCACCATTTCGACATCTGACAATGGACCCTGATTACGATCCACCACCATCCGCAACACGTGGGCCTCGCGTTCGGGACGGTAGTAATCGATGGCGCCCTTGCCGGGGCCTTTTACCTTGGCAATCTTTTGCGCCCAGCGTGCTCGCTCACCGATAAGCTCCTGGATCTGCCGGTCAAGCGTATCGATACGTTCACGTGTTGCAGACAGGCTGCTGGGGGTCGAATCGCTAGGCGGCTTCATATACGTTCCGTATGCTGTAGTGGACTTGTGTATAACAGGTTTTGTATCAGCCGTTGGCTTGCTGAAAATCGCCCATGAAACTGACCAAGGCTTCTACACCTTGCAGCGACATGGCGTTATAAAGCGACGCTCTCATGCCACCCAACGCCCGGTGACCCTTGAGCCCTATCAGCCCCCGCTGCTCAGCTTGTTCCAAAAAACGCTTATCCAGCTTGGGGTCATGCAGGAAAAACGGTACGTTCATGCGGGAACGGGAACCCGGATCGACTTCGTTCCGATAAAAGCCACCTGAGTTATCAATGCTGCCATAGAGCAGCTCGGCCTTACGCCGGTTGTGTTGTTCCATGGCGGTGACCCCACCGCGCTGTTCCAGCCAGGCGAAAGTGAGCCCGGCCAGATACCAGGCCCAGGTATTGGGAGTATTGAGCATGGAGTCATGCGCGGCATGCTCGGCGTAACGAAAAATCATCGCCATGTCATGTTCCCGCGAACGTTCCAGAAGGTCTTCGCGCACGATCAGTACAGTCAGTCCGGAAGGCCCGATATTTTTTTGTGCACCGGCATAGATCAGCCCGAACCGACGAACATCCAATGGCCTGGAGAGAAGACACGATGACATATCGGCGACCAGGGGCAAGTCACCCATGTCGGGGGTATCTGGGTATTCCAGACCCTGGATAGTCTCATTGGGGGTGTAATGCACATAGGCCGCATCGCTACCCACTTGCCACTGCTCGAATGACGGCAGTTGGTGATATCCGGATACCGAAGCATCGGCTGCCGTCCGTACCCGTACATAAGGTCTTGCCTCACGGGCCGCTTTTTCACTCCAGTGCCCGCTGAGTACATAATCGGCACTCTGCCTGCTGGTAGCCAGATTCATCGCCAGCAAAGCAAATTGTAAGGTGGCCCCACCTTGCAAAAACAACACTTTGTATTCAGAAGGAATACTCATCAGGCGACGTAGCCTGGTTTCCGCTGCGGCGGCCAGAGTGATAAATGCTTGACTGCGATGCGAAATCTCCATAATCGAAGCACCGACACCTTGCCATTCCAGCAATTCATCCTGCGCCTGGCGTAAAACCGGTTCCGGCAAGACCGCCGGCCCGGCACTAAAGTTCCAAGCCCGACTCATACCATAACTCCCACAAAACCCGATCAATCATGAACGCTACCATGTATCGACTCACGACAAGTCGTAGCAATTGCCGATGCGCTCAGCGCTAAGCTTGCTCCCCACCCGGCGCTTACCCGGCCAGGATCAGCGCCAGTATGAGTGAAACCAGGGCCGCTGCGAATAACAACCACCAGACTTCCCTTCGCGAACCCGCCGTATCTTCAGGTATCGCCGCCTCTTCGGGTAAAAAGGCATGCGCTGAATCATGGCGTGCCGCCAGCACTGGTGCGTCCACGACGAAACGATGCACGCCATATAGGATCTGATCCCCATCACTCAGCCTGGCCGATCCAACTGGATAGCCATTGACAGCGTACTTTGCCGCTAGCTTGGCTTGATCCCCTGGCAAGCAGGGATAGCCATCCCTCCATTCAAGTCGTAGACAAGCACGAGCAGGTGGTGACCCGGGCGACGGTGAGTCCGGATGCAGGTATAGACGTGGCAATAACTGAAAGGAGCGTCCAAACAGAGGCCCGGCTACCGCCCGCAAATGGACGATAAAGGGCAGCGTATCCATCGGCTCGGCATCTGCAGCCGGCACTGGCGGCTGATCGGAGCGCAGCGTTACCTGGGTAGAACCGATACTGAGGCAGTCTCCACAGCGTAACAGGGCACGTTCACGTACCGGACGAGCATTCACATAAACAGTTGCCGCATCGGCCTGCACGGTCAGGCTGTAACCGTGCTTGTCGGCAGTAAGTTGAATATGGTACGGCGCAATCCCCATGCCCTCCAGCTGCACGTCAGCATGAGCTGACGAGCCCAGGCTTACGCTGCCACGGTTAGTCTGAAAATCGACACGGGATGTCTGGGGGAAAGCAATACGCATCATGATTCTCCGGCTGCGCACTCTAACAGCCAAGATGGCTCCGAAGGCACTACTATGATCAATTGATCCGCTGAGGACCGCCGATGGCCAATATTGATATTACCCACCAACATCAGGTTCCCCTTGATGAGGCGCGAGCCGCCATCATGAAAATGGCTGCCGCCATGCATGAGCGTTTCGGCATTGAGAGTGCCTGGCACGGCACGACGCTGCAATTCAAACGTGATGGCATACAGGGCAGTATCGCCCTGAGACCGGATAGCGTACAGATTGAAGCTAAGCTAGGAATATTTTTTTCGGCACTCAAGCCCATGATTGAAAGAGATATTCAAGAAAAGCTCGAGCGTTACTTGGGGCCAACATCTCGGTCTACATAGCGGTGATTGAATTCTCTTGGTCAAGCTTTCCTAGGATTGAGCAACCCATTACTCCAATCTCCGAGTAGCTTAGCTGCGCGTACCCGTCGGCACACCTGCGCTCATCCGCAGATTTGCAGAAAATCCGCTAACCAGAGCCTGCTAGTTCGAAAGCTTGTATCCAGCCATTGGCTGAATTGACTACAATTCTACCGTTTTGCCCGCTTCCGGAATTACTCATGAGCCCAGATTTAAAATATACCCGTGTCCTCCTCAAGCTCTCTGGTGAGGCTCTTATGGGAGAAGAAGAGTACGGCATCAGCCCGAATATCATCAGCCGTATCGCTGGTGAAATAAGCGAAGCCCAAAATGCCGGCGTGCAGATCGGCATCGTCATTGGCGGCGGTAATATTTTTCGGGGTGCGGGCCTGGCCTCAGTCGGTATGGACAGGGTGACCGGTGACCACATGGGTATGCTGTCCACCGTTATGAATGCCCTGGCCTTACAGGATGCATTGGAAAAATGTGGTACCTACGCACGGGTAATGAGCGCGATCAGCATCAATGCGGTTTGCGAAGATTATATCCGCCGCCGGGCCATACGGCATATCGAAAAAGGTCGGGTGGTGATTCTGGCTGCCGGTATTGGTAATCCATTTTTTACCACCGACTCGGCGGCAGCGTTACGGGCCATCGAGATCGGTGCGGATATACTCCTTAAGGCCACCAAGGTAGACGGCATCTATACCGCCGACCCAGCCAAGGATCCTGATGCCCAACGCCTGCACCGGCTCAGTTTCGATGAGGTCATCGACCGCAAGCTTACGGTGATGGATACAGCGGCTTTCGCACTGTGCCGTGACAACGGCCTGCCACTGCGCATCTATGACATGGGGGTGACAGGTAACCTGATGCAGATCCTGCACGGTGCCGATATCGGCACACTGGTTCAGCCTACCAACTGAATCCGGCTTTCGACTCAAGCTTGCTATACTCGCCGGGGTCATTACCCACAGCGATTTTTCATGCTTAATGAAATTCAGGAAGACAGCCGCCAGCGTATGGGCAAAAGTGTAGAAAGCCTCCGCCATACCCTGCAGCGACTTCGAACCGGCCGTGCCAGCACCGCCCTCATCGAGGGCATCAAGGTCAATTATTACGGTAGCGAAATGCCCATCACCCAAGTAGCAAGCGTAGCGGTAACCGATGCCCGTACCTTGACCATCAACCCCTGGGAAAAGAATCTTGTGGCGGCAGTTGAAAAGGCCCTACTGGGTTCGGATCTTGGGGTAACTCCAACCACCGCCGGGACCGTGATTCGCCTCAATCTTCCACCTCTAACCGAAGAACGGCGTAAAGAATTGGCCAAGCACGTATCAAATGAAGGCGAGAATTCCAAGATTGCAGTCCGTAATATCCGTCGCGATGCCCTGCATCAAATCAAGGAATTACTGAAGAACAAGGATATTTCTGAGGACGACGAACATCGTGCCGAAGATGTGATGCAGAAGCAGACCGACCATTTCATCACAGAAGTCGATGTCGTCGTCAAAGCCAAAGAAGACGAGCTCATGGCAATCTGAGGCCCATGATATGCAGACGGATGTGGCAAGAGTGCCACAGCACATCGCCATCATCATGGATGGTAACGGTCGTTGGGCCGAGCGCCGTCACCGGCCTCGGGCTTTCGGACACCGTGCCGGCCAAAAAGCGGTCCGCGAATCGGTAGCCTTCTGTCTGCGCCACGACATTCAGACACTATCCCTGTTTGCGTTCTCCAGTGAAAACTGGCGTCGCCCTGAGGATGAGATCGGAGCCCTGATGAATCTTTTCATCCGGGCACTCGATCGGGAGGTGGATGAACTTGACCAACAGGGTGTGTGTATCCGTTTCATCGGCGATCTTGATGCCTTCTCGACAACCATCCGGGTGCGCATGCAGCAAGCCATGCAACGAACTCAGACCCATCAACGGCTCTATCTGAACATTGCCGTCAATTACGGGGGGCGATGGGATATGCTTCAAGCCGCGCGGGAACTTGCCAGGCTAGCTGCGTGCGAGCAACTCGATCCTGCATTGATAGATGAACACCGACTGGCTGGATTATTCTGCCTAGCCGACCAGCCCGATCCGGATCTACTGATCCGCACCGGTGGAGAGCGCCGTATCAGCAATTTCATGTTATGGCAGTTGGCCTATACCGAGCTGTACTTTACCGATACCTTGTGGCCAGATATGACTGAGCAAGCCTTTGAAAAAGCCCTGACCGATTTCCAGCAGCGGGTGCGACGTTTTGGCCGAACCACCGCCCAGGTTACGGTGGGAGCCTGACCGATGTCTGCGCAACGATTCCTGACTGCACTGATTATTGGCCCAGCCGCGATCCTGCTGATCCTTTTTACTAACAATGCCTGGTTTGCACTGTTGATCGCTGTATCGGTATTAGGTGGACTGTGGGAATGGACCCGGATCGCCGGCTTTTCTTCACGGCCCTTCCGTGCCGTACTGCTAGCC
>CAYOLM010000006.1:5427-13479 GCA_964404785.1 uncultured Mizugakiibacter sp. | reverse complement strand
CCCTGGTTGAGCTTTGTATCCAGCACCAACCCGAACTGGCAGTCATTGCTGAGCCGGCGTTACTCGATCAACTGGCCCACGGATTACAAACCGCCGGTTTGAAAACCCACCCTGCCGCTGGACCCGCTGGTTTGATTGAGGCGGCCAGTGGAACACATTGCGATACCGTACTGGCAGCGATCGTGGGGGCGGCAGGTTTGCCCTCCACCCTCGCTGCGGCCCAAGCCGGCAAGCGTCTGTTACTCGCCAACAAGGAATCCGCGGTGATGGCCGGGCCTTTACTGCACGCGGCGCTGCAGGCCGGTGGTGGCAAGCTGCTGCCGATCGACTCGGAGCATAACGCCCTGTTTCAATGCCTGCCTACATCGCGCACCCGTTTCGATGGCCCAGGAGTCCGCCGTTTGCTACTGACCGCATCCGGGGGGCCGTTCCGAGGTCGTACTCGTGAGCAATTAACTAACGTCACCCCGGAGCAGGCCTGCGACCATCCTATCTGGTCGATGGGACGTAAAATCTCGGTCGATTCTGCCACCCTGATGAACAAGGGGCTTGAAGTCATTGAGGCTCATGTGCTGTTTGATGCCCCGGTCGAGGCTATTGATGTCGTGGTGCACCCCCAGAGTCTGCTTCACGCACTGGTTGAATATGAAGATGGAGCCATACTGGCAGAACTGGGGCACCCTGATATGCGCACTGCCATTGCATATGCTCTGGCCTGGCCGGAACGGGTTCGATCCGGGGTACCTTTCCTGGATCTTGCGGCATCAGGCCGGCTGGATTTCGAGCGGCCCGACCGGAGCACCTTCCGTTGCCTATCACTGGCCTACCAGGCACTGCATGCCGGCGGCGATACTCCAGCCATACTCAATGCAGCCAATGAAATCGCTGTCGAAGCCTTTCTGGCTAAAAAATTAGCTTTTCTCAGTATCCCGGATTTAATTGAAAGCGTTCTAGCCGCCCTACCCCCCATAGCAATGAGCGATCTCGATACACTCGTTCACCGAGACTTAACGGCTCGTACCACGGCACGCGGTATGCTGCGTCGGTTCTGTCGTTGACGATACATATGAGTGAATTCCTAGGCTCTATCTGGTGGATGGCTGTTACCTTTGGCCTGCTGATCACCTTCCATGAGTTTGGCCACTTCTGGGTAGCCCGGAAAATGGGCGTCAAGGTGCTGCGCTTTTCGATCGGCTTCGGGCGACCACTGTGGAAACATGTGGCCGCCGATGGCACCGAATATGTGCTGGCCGCCATTCCACTCGGTGGCTACGTAAAAATGCTCGATGCCCGCGAGGGTGAGGTTGATGCGCAGGAACGGAATCGCGAGTTCACCGGTAAATCGGTTTGGACGCGCATTGCCATCGTCGCAGCCGGACCGGCATTTAATTTTCTGTTCGCCATTTTCGCCTTCTGGGCCATGCTGGTGGTGGGCAAACCCGATTACCTACCCATTGTTGGCCAAACCACAGAGTTGGCGGCCCAGGCAGGCATCCGTCCTGGTGATCGGATCCTGCGCCTCGATCATCAAGCGGTACAAAGCTGGAGCGGGGTGGCCCTGGTGCTCAGTCAGGCCGCCCAGCAACGTCGCCCGGTTAGTGTTGCAGTTCGTACCTCAAGTGGACGCCTGGAAACCCTGAACCTGGCACTGAACCAGCTCCCTAAGGATCTGGATCAAGCGGCCACCATGCAACATATCGGACTGCTCCCACAGCAATTACTGATACCGGCCATTGTCGGCAAGATTGAGGCCAAAAGTGCGGCAGCAGCAGCTGGTATGCAGCCTGGGGACAAGATCCTGGCCATCAATCAACGTCCAGTGCACAACTGGAATGACCTAGTCGCAGCGATCCACGCACTTGCCGGTCCCGACCGCACCCTGCAGGTTCAGCTTGAACGAGACGGCCGCATCCTCACCCTCGCCACCCATCCGCAAGCCAGTCAGAGTGCTGCTGGCAAAACCATCTGGCTACTTGGCATAGTCGTCGCCCCCTACCGGGCACAATACGACGCTGTCGACCGTAAAAACCCCCTTGCAGCGATCCCCGCATCGATCGCTGAAGTCTGGAATTTTTCGGTACAGACCGTGCAGATGATCGGCCATATGCTTGACGGTCAAGCCTCACTAAAGAATTTGTCCGGGCCGATTTCTATCGCCCAATACGCCAATACTTCTGCCGATCTCGGAGTGGCCTGGTTTCTTTATTTCCTCGGTATTGTCTCGCTCAGCCTGGGTATCATGAATCTTCTACCCATTCCAATCTTGGACGGGGGGCATTTGCTGTATTACCTTATCGAGCTGGTCAAGGGCAGCCCTGTCAGCGAACGCGTGATGATTGCCGGTCAATATCTCGGCATTCTTCTGCTGGTCGCACTGATGGGGCTAGCTTTTTACAATGACCTATTACGACTGGCTACTTGATCGTTACTTTTAGCGTGGGCCTCTCTCAGCCCCCTCAATCTATGGAATCCCTGCATGAAGCGTGTTGCCGCCCTGATTTTGCTTGCCTGCTTTGCGGCCAAGAGCCAAGCATTTGAGCCATTCGTTATTTCCGGAATCCGTGTCGAAGGGCTACGTCGTATCTCTCCGGGTACGTTGCTCAGCTACCTGTCTCTGGACAAGGGTGGCACACTCACCAATGAACAAGCCAAGGTAGCGATTAAGTCGCTGTTTGCCACGGGCTTTTTCAGCAATATCGCCCTGCAGCGACAAGGCGATGTACTGATCGTCAAGGTCGTTGAACGGCCGACTATTTCCAAGATTGATATCCGTGGCAACAAAGATATCAAAACCCCTGACCTAATGAAGGGGCTGAAACAGATCGGGCTGTCCACTGGCGACACCTTTGATCGTCTGGCTCTCGACCGGGTGCAACAAGAATTACTCCGCCAGTACTACAACCGCGGCAAATACAACGTCAGCATCGCACCGCATGTCACTCATCTGGATCGCAACCGCGTGGCCATCGATATCGAAATTCACGAAGGTCAGGCGGCACGCATTCGTGAGATTACCCTGGTAGGTGATCACACGTTCTCACCGAAAAAGATCCGTACCAACTGGGAATCCAATACCAGCAACTGGCTGTCGTGGTACAAGCATGACGATCAGTATTCGCGCGAAAAGCTTTCCGGTGACCTAGACCGCCTGCAGAATTTCTATCTGAATCGTGGCTATGCCAATTTCCAGCTTAATTCGGTACAGGTTTCGATCAGCCCGAACAAGGAAAACATGTACATCACGGCCAATATGATCGAAGGCCACTTGTACAAGGTTTCCTCAATCAAGCTACTGGGCAAACTGGTTTTCCCCGCGAAGTCACTGCTGCGCCTGGTCATGCTTAAGTCGGGCGAATCGTTCTCTCGGGCCAGTGCCGAGTACACCTCGAAAGCCATCACCGCCATGCTTTCCGATGTCGGCTATGCCTTCGCCAAAGTCACACCCATACCTAAGCTGGACAAGGTGAATCACACTGTTGAGGTCACTTTTTTCATGCAGCCGGGACCGCGTGTGTACGTTCGCCGCATCATTTTCAAGGGCAACACGAGCACGGAAGATGTTGTAATGCGGCGCGAAATGCGTGAATTCGAGGGTGGCTGGTATTCGCAAGCCTCCATCGACCGGTCTAAGGTGCGTCTCGAACGTCTGGGCTTCTTCAAAAAAGTCGATATCAAGACCGATCGAGTCCCGGGCAGTCCCGACGAGGTCGATCTGGTCGTCACCGTGAAAGAACAGCCATCGGGGGCCTTGCAGTTTGGCCTGGGTTATTCGCAGGTTTCTGGAATTATTGGCAGCATCTCGGTTTCCGAGCGTAACTTCCTCGGTACCGGCAAGCAGGTTTCTGCGCAAATCCAACAAAGTACCTATCTCAAACAATACGTTTTCAGCTACCTCGATCCGTACTTCACTCCCAATGGCATCAGTCTTGGTTATAACCTGCGCTATACCGCACTCAATCAGGGTCAGGCCAATATCGCGGCCTTTCTCTACAACACCAAGGCTTTTTCGACCTTCCTAGGCATTCCGATCAGCGAGACCGACACCGTCAACGTCGGTATGGGGTTAAGCAGTAACACCGTCAACACTTATCCAGGACTGACCCCACAATCACTGATTGACTATCAAAACCAGATCGGTCATCGCACCATTCATGCCTGGACCGGAACGCTGTCCTACGCGCACGACACCCGTAACCGCTATTTCACCCCGTCCCGAGGCGGACTGCAGTACCTCTCCGCCGAGATCGCCCTACCCGGCTCGACCGTCCAGTACTACAAACTCAATCTCAGCTCGAGTAACTACTTTCCCATGCCCAAGGGCTTCGTGCTGGGTCTGGTCGGCAATCTTGGTTATGGCAGTACCTACGGCAGGGATAGCAAATTCGCTTTTCCGTTCTGGCAAAACTTCTACGGTGGCGGGGTCACGGACGTACGGGGCTACCGGGCCAATACTCTGGGTCCCAAGGAAAGCGTTCTCAGCTATCAACAGGCCCAACCAATCGGTGGCGCCTTCAAGGTTCTGGGCCGAGTTGAAGCCTTCTTGCCATTTTTCAAAAACAGCAATACGACGCGGATCTCGCTTTTCTATGACGCCGGTAATGTATTTGCCTCCACTCGTCAGTTCAGTTGGGGAAAACTTGCTACCTCAGTGGGTATCGGCCTGCAGTGGCGAGCACCCATCGGCCCGATCAACATCAGCTATTCCCAGCCCTTGCATTATTCGGCTGCAGAAGCCCCCTATCTTGAACGCCTGCAGTTCACTTTCGGGACCACTTTCTGATGTTAGAACAGCGGGGGGGCATGGAGATCCGTGGATGAGGAAATCTGCACCAACATTTCGCTTGGACGAGTTGGCGACACGTTTCACGCTGGAACGTCACGGGGCCGCTGATATAACCATTCGTGGGGTGGCCACCCTAGCTAGGGCCGGTCAGGATCAGCTGGCCTTTCTTGCCAACCCTGGTTACGTTAGCCAGCTGCAAGCCACCCAGGCTGGAGTGGTGGTTTTAGCGGCAGACCAGGCCAGGCACTCCCCGGCACCCACCCTGATTGCGGAAGATCCCTATGCTACTTTCGCCAAGATTGCCGCCCTGTTCGAATCCCCAGCCACTGCTCAAGCCGGTATTCATCCCAGTGCCGTCATCGACCCCACGGCAATCATCGATCCCAGGGCCAGCATCGGACCGGGATGTGTGATCGAACAAGGGGTGCGGATCGAGCGCGGAGTGGTGATCGGCCCGCATGGTGTGATTGGACCCGATTGCCACATCGGGGCACAAAGCCACCTGCTGGCCAACGTGACCCTGGTAACCCGGGTGCACTTGGGTCAACGGGTCCTGATCCATCCCGGTGCCGTATTGGGTGCCGATGGTTTCGGATTGGTTTTCAGCGAAGAACGCTGGTTGAAGATGCCGCAATTAGGTGGGGTGAAGGTGGGCGACGACTGTGAAATCGGGGCCAACACCACCATCGATCGTGGCACCCTGGATGACACCACCCTGGAAGAAGATGTGCATCTTGATAACCAAATCCAAATTGCCCACAACGTGGTTATCGGCGCCCATACGGCCATGGCTGGCTGCTCCGCGATAGCTGGTAGCACACGTATTGGTCAATATTGCCTGATAGGCGGCGGTGCAGGCATTCTAGGCCACCTGGAGATAGGTGACCGGATTACGGTAACTGCTATGAGCCTGGTCACCAGCAGCATCCGTACGCCCGGTGAATACTCCTCTGGTACCCCCCTGCAGGCCAAACGTTTGTGGCGACGCAATGCCGTACGCCTGAAACATCTCGATGAACTTACGCGTCGTGTTGCGGCGCTGGAGAAGGAAAAGACTCACCATGAATAACTCTTCCCTGCGTTTGCCCATCGATGTCGTCACAATCCAAAAGCTGCTACCCCATCGTTATCCCTTTTTGCTGGTTGACCGAGTGACCGAACTGGATCCTTTCAAGAGCATTACTGCTTTCAAAAACCTCAGCTATAACGATCCGTTCTTTCAAGGTCACTTCCCGAGTCGTCCGATTATGCCGGGGGTTCTCATTATCGAGGCGCTGGCTCAGGCCTCCGGTTTACTGGTCTGCCTATCGCAGCCTGAGGATGAGCGACAGGATGCTGGTACATCGCTGTTTTATCTGGCCAAAGTCGACAAGGCCCGATTCAATCACATCGTGGTCCCCGGCGACCGTCTTGATCTCCGGGTCAAGCTCAAGCGTATGCTGCGCAATATAGGCTTGTTCGAAGCGGTTGCGACCGTAGCGGACAAAGAAGTCGCAAGCTGTGAACTCATGTGTGCGGGTCGCTCCGAGTAATGATTCACAAAACAGCCATCGTCGATGCCGGGGCGCAGCTGTCTGATGACATACAGATCGGTGCCTACAGCATAATCGGTGCTGAGGTCGAGATTGGTTCGGGTTGCCGGATTGATCATCATGTACAGATCGAAGGTCCAACCCGACTGGGTGCGAATAACCGTATCTACTCATTCACCTCAATCGGCACCGACCCTCAGGATAAAAAGTTCCATGGGGAATCGAGTAGTCGCCTGGAGATCGGTGACGACAACACCATCCGCGAATTCGTAACCATCAACCGGGGTACCGAGAAAGCCGATGGCGTGACTCACATCGGTCACGATAACTGGCTTATGGCCTATGTGCATATTGCTCATGACTGTCGGGTCGGTGATCACACCGTGTTCGCCAATAATGCCACCCTGGCGGGACACGTCGAAATTGGCGACTGGGTCATACTTGGCGGTTTTGTCGGAGTGCATCAATTCTGCAAACTTGGAGACCATGTCTTCGCTGCAATGTATTCCGCTATCAATCGCGATGTGCCCCCTTTCTGTTATGTAGCGGGCCAGTTTGCCCGGCCGCGGGGGATCAACAGCGAAGGACTGAAGCGCCGCGGTTTCGACACCCCACGTATCGCCGCCATCAAGCGTGCCTACCGAGCACTTTACATGGCCGGTTTGGACCTCAGTACCGCCCACGAGCGTATTTCAGAACTGGCGACAGATAGTCCTGATGTCGCCGCATTTCTCGCCTTTATAGATCATAGCGAGCGATCGCTGGTGCGATGAGTCTACCGCAGTCCCCGCTGCCTATCCCCAGCGTTGCTGCAGCAACTCTTGTGAAGCGTCCGCAAGGTTCGCCATGTATTGCCTTGCTGGCCGGAGAGGCCTCCGGGGACCTGCTTGGATCAGACCTGTTACGGGCCTTACGGGCCCGGTTCCCCGACGCCCACTTCGTCGGCATGGGGGGGCCACGCATGCGTGCAGCTGGTTTCGATGCCTGGCATGATATTGCCGAACTCTCGGTGATGGGACTAAGTGAAGTACTACGCCACCTACCCCGCTTACTGAGACTACGCAAAACACTTGTCAGGCGCCTGCTTGATACGCATCCTGATCTGGTTGTCGGTATCGATGCTCCCGACTTTAACCTGGGTCTGGAACGCCGTTTGAAACGTGCCGGACTGCGTACCGCCCATTACGTCAGCCCCTCGATCTGGGCCTGGCGCGAAAACCGTGCGCGGCGCATTGGCCAGAGTGCCGAGCGAATTCTCTGCCTGTTTCCTATGGAGCCAGCCATGTATGCCCGCTATGGCGTGGCCGCGACCTTCGTTGGCCATCCCCTTGCCGATGAATTCGCAACTTCCAGTAACGAGTTGAAAACCACGACGACCCCAGCCGCAGCAGGCCCTCTGCTGGCTCTGTTACCCGGCAGTCGCCATAGCGAAATCGCCCGCCTACTGCCCATCTTCCTACAAACTGTGGTTTTGCTGCGCCGAACCATCCCCAAACTGCGGGTGGCCATACCGCTGGCCAGCGATACCTGGCGAAAGCCTGTCACCACAGAGCTCGCCAAGTCGGGACTTACTGGCATCGAAATATTGAACAACCAGTCCCATACACTGCTGCGAACGGCCGATGTAGCCCTGTTGGCTTCAGGAACAGCCGCCCTCGAAGCGGCACTGGCTGGCTGCCCGATGGTGGTCGCCTATCGTATTGCTCCGTTGACCCACGCCTTGGTCAAAGGACTGGG